>JALWRJ010000373.1 GCA_026994125.1 Cyclobacteriaceae bacterium
TACCGAACACTACCACAACGCCCAAACCACCTTTGGCGACCACGGTATTAAGCTTACTGGTGTAAAGGCCAATTTAGCTCAAATGATTAAACGCAAAAGCGAAGTGGTAAGCCAAACTACTCAGGGTATCGATTTTTTAATGAAGAAAAATAAAATTGATGTGCTTCGAGGGGTGGGATCATTTGTAGATAAAAATACGATTAAAATTACCGGTAAAAAGGAGCAAACCATAACTACCGATAAAACTATAATTGCCACAGGCTCCAAACCAAGTAATTTGCCTTTTATTAGCTTAGATAAAAAGCGAATTATAACTTCTACCGAAGCGCTGGAACTTAAAGAAATCCCCAAACACCTGATTATCATTGGTGGCGGGGTGATTGGCCTGGAACTGGGCTCGGTATATGCCCGCTTGGGCGCTAAAGTTTCGGTGGTAGAATACATGGACAGCCTGATACCCACCATGGATGCCACCTTGGGTAGGGAGCTCAAAAAAGTATTAAAGAAACTTGGGTTTGAATATTACCTTAAACACAAAGTAACCGAAGTTAAAGGAACGGCTAAAACAGTAACCGTAAAAGCCGACAACAGCAAAGGCGAAACCGTAGAACTCAAAGGCGATTACTGCCTGGTGGCGGTAGGCCGTAAGCCTTATACCGATGGGTTGGGGCTGGAAAAAATTGGTATAGCTACTGATAAAGCAGGCAGGATAGAAGTTGATGACCACCTGCAAACCAACGTACCCGGCATTTATGCCATTGGCGATGTAATTAAAGGAGCCATGTTGGCTCATAAAGCTGAGGAGGAAGGTGTATTTGTAGCCGAAACCATTGCCGGACAAAAACCGCACATCCATTACAACCTCATTCCGGGGGTGGTTTATACCTGGCCCGAAGTAGCTGCCGTTGGCTACACCGAGCAGCAATTAAAAGAACAGGGCAGGGCCTACAAGACAGGCTCGTTTCCGTATAGAGCCCTAGGTAGAGCAAGGGCTAGTATGGATATTGATGGCCAGGTTAAAGTGCTGGCCGACAAAGAAACCGATGAGATATTGGGTGTACATATCATTGGTGCCCGAGCTGCTGATATGATAGCAGCTGCCGTAACAGCCATGGAATACCGTGCCTCGGCAGAGGATGTAGCCCGCATGAGCCATGCCCATCCTACTTTTATGGAGGCTGTTAAAGAAGCTTGCTTAGCCGCCACCGATAACCGGGCTATTCATATGTAGTTTTTTTGAGTGTGCGTGTAGAATTTTAAGGAGCCGGTGTGGGAAGTGTTTGCAGATGCAGGGTGCTCTCCTCACTCACACTCAAACTCCAAACTCTCACTCACACTCCAAACTCTCACTCACACTCAAACCCCCACTCAAACTCTTCACCTTACACTCCTCACTCACACTCCAAACTCCCACTCAAACTCCAAACTCAAACTCCACACTCCCACTCACACTCCAAAACTTCGCTTATAATGCTATCACTGTTTTTATTCGAGCAGCTTTTTTATATACCTCCATTACCTCTTCGGCATTGTGCATAAGCACACGGGCAGTAATACTGATATATTTGCCTTTGGAGGAAGGCTTTTCGATTACTTTGTGGCCGCCAAACAAGGCTATTAACTCTGTTTTATGGGGTTGGGTTACTATAAATTTAAACAAGTAATCGGCCGGCCAGTTGTATTGATTGTTGAGCAAATCTTTAAACTCTTGTTCTTTATTCATGCGGTGCTAGTTTTTATTGTTCTTTAATTTTTTTAGTTCGGCCAATTCGTCACGGAATTTAGCGGCTGCCATAAAATCTAGTTCTTTGGCCGCTTTTTCCATCTTTTTTTGTGTTTGCTTCATTTGTTTTTCAATTTCATCCTGGCTCATGTAAGCTACCACCGGGTCGGCTGCGAGCGAAGGCTCTTGAGGTTCAACGTAATAATTGCTTTTCTTTTGCTGGTTATCAGCCACTTTGGTTTGCTCCATAATGGCTTCTTTAGATTTAGTTACAGTTGTAGGAGTAATACCATGTTTTTTATTATAGTCCATCTGAATTTTTCGCCTGCGGTTGGTTTCATCAATGGCCACTTGCATGCTTTTAGTAATTTTATCGGCATACATAATTACGTTGCCGTTGGCATTACGAGCTGCCCTGCCAATGGTTTGCACTAAAGAGCGAACATTTCTTAAAAAGCCTTCTTTATCGGCATCTAAAATAGCCACCAACGATACTTCGGGCAAATCAAGGCCTTCACGTAACAGGTTAACGCCCACCAACACATCAAAATGACCCAACCGCAATTCTCGCAAAATTTCAACTCGTTCCAGGGTATCTACTTCCGAATGGATGTACCTGGCTTTAATCTCGGCCCGTGCCAGGTATTTGCTTAGTTCTTCGGCCATGCGTTTGGTAAGCGTAGTAATAAGCACCCGTTCATGGGCTTCAATACGTTTATCTACCTCATCCAGCAGGTCGTCTATTTGGTTAATGCTGGGGCGAACATCAATTTCGGGGTCCAGCAAACCGGTAGGCCGGATAAGTTGCTCTACCACTACCCCTTCGGAGGCTTCCAATTCAAAATCGGCCGGAGTAGCACTTACATAAATGGTTTGGTTTTGTAATGATTGAAACTCATTAAACGTAAGGGGTCGGTTGTCTAAAGCAGCTGGCAAACGGAAACCATACTCTACCAGGTTTACTTTGCGCGAGCGGTCGCCTCCCCACATCGCTCTTATTTGTGGTAAGGTTACATGGCTTTCATCTACCACCATTAAGTAGTCGTTTGGAAAATAATCGAGCAGGCAAAAGGGTCGGGCTCCGGCTGGTCGTTTGTCAAAATAGCGCGAGTAGTTTTCAACCCCGGGGCAATAGCCCAACTCACGTATCATTTCCAGGTCAAACTCGGTGCGTTCTTTTAAACGCTTAGCTTCCAGCATGCGTCCCTCCTCTTCAAAATAGGCTACCTGAGCCACCATATCGTCTTGTATTTGGTGTATAATGTGGGGCAGGCTGTCACGGTCGGTTACAAATAAATTGGCCGGATAAATTCTAATGCTGTTTTCGTGGGCTATGCGCTTGCCGGTGGCAGGGTCTATGGTTTGAAGCTCCTCAATTTCATCGCCAAAAAAAACGATTCTAAAGGCAAAATCAGCGTAGGCCACAAACAAATCTACGGTATCACCTTTTACCCTAAAGGTGCCACGTTTAAAGTCTGTTTCGGTTCGGCTGTACAGAATATCTACAAAATCGAATAGTAGTTTGTTACGACTAATTTTTTGACCTACATGAAGATCAAGGACGTTTTTGCCAAATTCCTCGGGGTTGCCAATGCCGTATATGCACGACACCGAAGCCACTACAATTACATCTTTGCGGCCACTAAGCAAGGCAGAGGTGGCGTGAAGCCTTAGTTTTTCAATCTCTTCGTTAATGGATAAATCTTTCTCAATGTACAACCCCGAAGTTGGTATAAAGGCTTCGGGTTGGTAGTAATCGTAATACGATATAAAGTATTCTACGGCATTATCCGGAAAAAACTGTTTAAACTCGCCATACAATTGAGCAGCCAGGGTTTTATTATGACTTAGTACCAGGGTGGGTTTTTGAACCTCAGCAATTACATTAGCAATGGTAAAGGTTTTACCCGAACCGGTTACTCCCAGCAATGTTTGCGCCTTGTCGTTGCGTTTTAGCCCTTCTACCAATTGCGCAATGGCTTTGGGCTGGTCTCCGGTGGGTTTAAACTTACTGGTAAGGGTAAAAGGCATGGTGGCAAAACTACACTAGCTGGGCTAAAATGAATATTAATCCGCTTTTTTTCAATAAAAAGTAAATATAGAGTTTTAAGAGCTAGCATTTGTTTTTAATAGCCAAATTTTAAGGATACCTCTGCCAGGCTTTTTTTAGACCCAACCATGGTTAAGGTATCGCCTACCCGTAGGCGTGTATAACCGTGCGAAATAATTAAGTTACCCCTGCGCTTAACAGAGAGCACAATTACATCGGAAGGCAAGCGCAAATTTCGGATTAGTAAACCTTGTAAGTCGTTGTTGAGTACCTGAATGTCTGTGGTGTCCTGGTCGGTTTGCATAC
>JALWRJ010000374.1 GCA_026994125.1 Cyclobacteriaceae bacterium
ATACTCAGGATTGTCCTCGCTAAACGCATTAGCCGGAAAAGCTGGGTTAAGTTGTAAGTTGTTGTACTCGTATTTTTCGTACAGTCCCCGGGTATCGTACACCCGGATAACTACCGGCATAAAGGTTTCTTTGTCAATAAGCAACGTCATGGATTGGGCATAATGCGATGGTACTTGTATTACCTGGCCTTCCGATACATCGGTATAGCCATCTACTTCCTTATTAAATGCTACAATGCTGTAGGCATTAACGAATAATTTGTTGGCAATGTCGTCCACGGTTTCGTGGGGCAATACCGTGTAGTTTATAAGTTTATAATCGGCATTGGTAAGTGTAAGTTTATACACCGGGCGTTGCTGCCAGGTAGTATCCTGCTCTTTAACTAACCTGCCGGCATCCAGCGAAGCACTTAGCTCGTGTTTTAGAATACGAACCATTAAGTCAAAACCCGAATCAAAAACCAAATGATGCTGGTGACGCCTCATAAGCGATCCGTAGGGGTCTAAATAAACGGTTATCCAAGGAAAAGAATTTAGATTAACTACCGCTTTTTTTCCTTTAGGATTTTTAAATGCCATTACTTCGATGCCCTCTTTAGGAGCTTGTTGCTTAATATACACTTGGTAAGGGTGTAACTTTAGTTTTACATCCGATACCTGCGTTATCAGTTTATCATCAATACGTTCTACTTTTTTAATTTTGGCGGTTAGTCCCTGCAGCTGTTCGGTTTGCCGGTACATAGTTACCAAAATTTCCATAGGGGTTTGCGCTACTGATGCAGCATAGGGCGCCATCCAAATTATAAATATCGAAAGCTGTTTCATTCAAAAAATTAACCACCGGCAAGGTACCGATGGTTAATAAACTTTAATGGTATGAAAATAGTTCTTGCAAAGATAAATTAATGTGGCAATACTTTTCTAAAATAACCATAGGTAAATGTACCCAGCATAGCCGAAGCTATAAATATAGCAAATACGGTATAGCCTGATCCCATAAGTACGAACATCATACCCGAGCAAACACCTGTAAGCGCCCAGCCCATGCCAAAAATTATGCCTCCTAAAATATAACGCCACCATTCATGGCTTTTATCGTTAAACGTATGGGTAATGCCTTGTATGGTTTTTACTTTTCCTTGTTTAAATAATTGGGTAATAATAATACCCAAAACTACACCCGAAATAATAATGCCATACATGTGAAATGATTGAAAATGGAACATTTCGATAATGCGAAAGGTAGAAATGGCTTCGAGTTTCCACATGCCAAAGCCAAACATAAAACCTACGACCATATATTTAAATAATTTCATTGCTGCTGTTGTTTAAAATTAAAAACCAATACGTAAAATATGAGGTAAAATGAGCCAGGTCATAAGCAAGCCACCTACAAAGAAGCCTACCACGGCTACCAATGAAGGTATTTGCAAATCGGCCAGCCCCGAAATGGCATGCCCCGAAGTGCAACCACCTGCATAGCGTGCTCCAAAACCTATTAAAAAGCCTCCTCCCACAATAATTAGTAAGCCGCGCAAGGTAAATAACGAACCCCAGGAGTATAAATTCCAAAAAGCCGGTACATCATCGTGAATTACATCCTTACCCGGTATAAGTGGTACGGTTTTGGTGGTTAGTAAGTCTTGCCCGGCTATTTGGTTTAAGGTATCTACCGTAGCCTGCGATACATGAGCCATCCCATCGCCACCAAAGTAGTTAGCCGCAATATAGCCACCAAACATAGCCCCTAGAGCTACCATGAGGTTCCAACCTTGCTTACCCCAATCAAATTCAAAAAAATCGGCATAATCGCCTGCGCCATCCGCTGCACACATAGTGCGTAAATTAGCCGAAAGACCAAACTCTTTACCAAAATACAATAGTAAAAACAGGGTAGAGCCAATGGTAATGCCCCCCATCCACCAGGGCCAGGGTTGGCTTATAAAGGCATGAATTTGTTCAAATGTTTCGTACATAGCGTTTATCTTTTAGTCACACAAATTTTGATGTTAATATAGAATTTATTTATGACAAATATCAACCAGTTTAAAGATTAATATTAGAAAGTGCATTGTAAGGAATGATTGTAATAACTGACCTAGGTCATTGTTATGGCTACCTGTGTTCTATTATTTTGTAGCTGGTTTAACAATAAAATAGAAATGGAAAAGCAATTTGATAAAATACCCGCACATTTAAAACCAAAAGATACAGGTACCGATACCCTGTTTAAAAATTCATGGATGGAGAAATTTACCCGAACACATATTTCTATTCCGGTAACCATGCACATGATTATTGTTAGCTATGTAAGTTACCTGGCATTGCAACAGCTACCTTGGTTAACTTTTATCGGTTTTTTTGCAGGAGGTGTGCTTTTTTGGACATTTTCTGAATACTGGGTGCATCGCTATCTGTACCATGTTAAAACCGATAAAAAGTGGTTGCTTAAAATTCAGCACATGGGGCATGGTATTCATCATCAATACCCCAAAGACCCCACCCGGTTGGCCATGCCTCCGTTACCTGCCTTGATCCTAATTTCGTTATTTTATGGCTTATTTTGGCTTATTATGCGCGGTTATGCCATCGCATTTTTTCCTGGATTTTTGTTTGGTTATGTGCTGTACATTTCGTTTCATTATATGCAGCATATTATAAAACCTCCCAAATTTGGGCCGTTGGGGCGCTTATGGAAATTCCATGCCTTGCACCATTATAAATACCCCGAAACCAAAGCTTTTGGTGTATCAACCAAATTATGGGATATTGTATTTGGTACCTTGCCCGAAGAAAACGTTTAAAATCCTCAGGAGTTAGCTCCTGTAGCCTATAACCTAACCTGATTTTTTGTAGCCGCATAGTGCAAACTGTGCGGCTATAGGTGTTTCAAAAAAAATGCTAATAAAAATTCCAAAATATTCCATTGCTTAACATCTGGTTATTACTTTTGAAGTAAATGGAATGTTATGAGTGTAGAAAACGTACATTGTCGTGATTGTAAAGTACGGCATTTGGGGCGCTTTAAGGATATAAACCCCGATTGTTTGGAAACACTTAGCGAAAACAAAACCTGCAATATTTACAAAAAAGGGCAATTATTACTTCATGAAGGCAGCCGCCCTATGGGGGTTTTCTGTATTAAGCAAGGTAAGGTAAAGGTGTTTAAACTTGGTCAGCAAGGTAAAGAACAAATTACCGCAGTGCTTAAAGAAGGCGACCTGGTAGGTTACCGGGCCATGCTGGGCGATTCGCTTTTTCATGTATCGGTAGAGGCCCTGGAAGATGTGGTGGCTTGCCACATTCCTAAATCTGATTTTATTGCCGCCTTTGAAAACGACCGTTCGCTTCATAAAAAAATTATTGGCGAACTATCCAGCGAAGTAATGAGTTTAACCTCTATTATTACAGACCTGGCGCAAAAACCAGTGCGCGAACGTACAGCTGCCGCCATGGTTATGCTGCATGATGTATATAAAAACGGAAGCAACGAATCCGAACCGGTAGATATTAACCTGACACGTGAAAGCCTGGCCAATATTGTGGGTACTGCTACAGAAACCCTAATTCGTATTCTACACGATTTTAAAGAAGAAAATTTAATTGAATCGAAAGGAAGAAAGCTTACTGTAAAGGATATTAAAACCTTACAACGTATTGGGGGAATTTATTAGCCCGGTATTTTTGAGCTTAAATTGTTGAGAATAACCTTTCCCATAGTTGGTGTAATTGCCAATAAAATTGTTTCCTAAATAGTCAATTTGGGCTTTGAAATAATCTGTGCTACGGTAGTTTTATGCTCCGGCATCCCTATCCACCCAAACAGGTGCAAGTAAATGATTTATTCTGTGAGAGCGGTATTGGAATCATACCTCAGTATGACATAAATTGAGCTTGTGAATTTGCCTCTAAAATAGTAACTTTTTTAGTTAGCTTAAGCTAACTAATAGTTATCTTTAAATGAGAAAAATTCATCTCCTGCATTAAGTCCTATTCTAAAGGTATTAGCTCCTTTTTTTCTGAACTGATGATCCAATTTTTTAAAAAAATACCCAACTGGACCTTGCAACAA
>JALWRJ010000375.1 GCA_026994125.1 Cyclobacteriaceae bacterium
CAGTACATCGCAATCGGCTACATTATCCACCACTTCTACCCCAGCCGCCCGGTATTCATCATCGGTATAGCACCTTATAGGACTGGTTTGCACAACTACTTTAACACCAAACTGCTTTTGAAAGGCAACAGCTTGAGCCGGAGTTAAGGGAACCCGCTTATCAATAGGCACTTTACCCTCTCTTATTAAGCCAAAAGTTATGGGTGTCATAACTAATTTTTGGTAAAGCGTTCGCGTTCAATTTTATTTAAATAGACGTTTGCTTCAATGGCCATAATTAATAGGTAGGTTAATCCAATAAAAATTAGCACAGAAAACACTACAGCCTTTAAAATATTGGGGCTTTCGGGTTTTGAGAAAACAGTAAACCCATCTACTACTTCAAAGTCTTCGCCTAATTCAAGCTCTTCTTGTGCTTTTTGCAACTGCCAGTAAAGGCTTACACTTTGGGTGTAAAAAGATGTTGGGTCTAAAACACCAGACTCTCCTACATAAACACTGCTGCTGCCGGGCATATCTTTACGTCCGGCACTAGCTTTTAAGTTAAGATTGTATAAATTTTTGAGGCTATCCAGTTGAGCAATATCCTTTTCTAGTTTTTCAACTAAAACCTTCTGATTCTTTCTGTTTATATCTATTCTATTTTTAATATAAGGGTTATTTTTAAAATAATTTACCAGCGATTCTTGCAGGTTGCCTATAATATCGGTATTGTACACATGTACCGTTATAATAAAAGTATTTTTGTTTTCGATTTGAATTTGGTCAATTACTTTAGCAATATCAGGATCTTTAACTTTTAGTTCCTCTAACTTGTTTTTTAACACTTCTACATCCACAATATCCTGCTCCGACACCAAAGGTTCAAAATCGAACCCTTTAATATTTTTGGCAATTGAGAGGTCAATACCTAGCACTTTGGCAAGCCCGTTGCGTTCATCTTCTTCGCAAAGCGCATTAATTTTACCAATACTGTTTTCGACCAATTTGGCATTAAAATATTCGGATGATAGCAGCATGGAGGTGCTATAATAAGGCTTGGCTACTTTATTGTAAGTAACCCCTAAAATGGCTGCTGCAATAATAGCTACAAGAAACAACAACTTATACTTAATGGTTACTCTTCTAATTCTAATAATTAAATTAATAAATGCTTTACCAATATTAGCAAAACCATTGCCAATGGCTTGAAAAAGCTTCCTTAAATCAATTTCATCATCGCGGTAAGCTTCGTTAGGTGTAGGGTTATTCATAAGTTATTTAATTTGTTGGCAAAGGTAGAAAAATCCATCAACTATTGTAATGTTGGGTAGATAAGTTAATATCTCTATTTTTGCACTAAATTTTATTGGATGCATTCAAATACTAAGCACATTGCTATTATTGGACTGGGCTACGTTGGGTTACCCCTGGCGGCTGCCTTTGGTAAAGAGCGAAAAACCATTGGTTTTGATATAAACCGAGGTCGAATTGCCGAACTTAAAAAAGGTATTGATAAAACGTTAGAACTAACTGAGCAGGAGCTAAAGCAAGCCACACACCTAACCTTTACAACTTTACTTGAGGATATAGCAACAGCGCAATACTATATTATTACCGTACCTACCCCCATTGATGCCCATAAAAAGCCGGATTTAACTCCTCTTGAAAAAGCCAGTACGCTGGTGGGGCAAGTGCTAAAAAAAGGAGATATTGTCATCTACGAATCAACGGTATATCCAGGGGCAACCGAAGAAGTATGTGTCCCTATTTTAGAAAAAGAAAGTGGATTACACTTCAATCAAGATTTTTTCTGTGGTTATTCACCAGAACGTATTAATCCGGGCGACAAAGAACACCGGGTGGCAGATATTAAGAAGGTAACCAGTGGCAGTACTCCGGAAATTGGAAAAGAAGTAGATGCCCTTTACAAAGAAATAATTACAGCAGGCACCCATCTGGCAAGTTCCATAAAAGTAGCCGAAGCCGCTAAGGTAATTGAAAATGCGCAGCGTGATTTAAACATCGCCTTCGTAAATGAACTTGCTAAAATTTTCCATAAAATAGGCATAGATACCCATGAAGTGTTAGAAGCTGCAGGTACGAAATGGAATTTTTTACCATTCAAGCCCGGACTAGTAGGCGGCCATTGCATTGGAGTTGACCCCTACTACCTTACTTATAAAGCAGAAAGCCTGGGCTATACCCCCGAAGTAATTTTAGCGGGCCGCAGGGTAAACGATGGTATGGGTGCCTATGTGGCCGGCAGGGTGATGAAACTATTAAATGTAGCCGGCACAGCCCATAATGCGCGGGTTTTGGTGCTGGGCATAACCTTTAAAGAAGATTGCCCCGACATACGAAACTCTAAAGTAATTGATGTAATTAGAGAACTGGAAGAGTTTGGTACCCGGGTAGATGTGTACGATCCCAATGCAGCTAAAGCTGAAGTAAAAAGAGAATATGAAATTGACCTAGTAGATACGCTAACCGGCACGTACGATGCCATTGTTTTTGCGGTAAAGCATCAAATTTTTGATGCCTTAAACTGGGGCGAACTTAAAAATGAAAACACGGTACTTTTTGATGTAAAAGGCGTATTAAATCCATCTTTAACCGAAGAAAGACTCTAACGTATGAAAGGAATAATATTGGCCGGAGGCTCCGGAACTCGTTTGCACCCATTAACATTAGCCGTAAGCAAACAGCTTATGCCGGTGTATGACAAACCTATGATTTACTATCCATTATCAACCCTAATGCTGGCAGGTATCAAAGAGATATTAATCATATCCACACCAGAAGATTTACCCAATTTTGAAAAACTCCTGGGCGATGGAAGTAGAATTGGATGCCGGTTTTCCTATAAAGTACAACCCAAACCCGAAGGCTTAGCCCAGGCATTTATTATTGGCAAGGAGTTTATTGGCAACGATGATGTTGCACTTATTTTAGGTGATAATATATTTTACGGTTCGGGCATGGCTAAACTCATGCAATCGCACACAAAACCTAAAGGTGGGGTGGTGTTTGCCTATCATGTAAACGACCCTGAGCGGTATGGCGTAGTGGAGTTTGATAAAAATAATAAAGCTATATCTATTGAAGAAAAACCTAACAACCCTAAATCTAATTATGCGGTTCCCGGTTTATATTTCTATACAAATGAGGTAGTATCCATTGCTGAAAATATAAAACCAAGCCACAGGGGCGAGCTCGAAATTACCGATGTAAATAAAGTTTATCTGGAAAATGGAACATTAGAGGTAGGCATTTTAGATAGAGGAACCGCTTGGTTGGATACGGGCACTATTCAATCATTAATGGAAGCAGGAGAGTTTGTGAAGGTAATAGAAAACAGACAAGGTCTCAAAATAGGATGCATCGAAGAAGTAGCTTATTTAATGGGTTACATTGATATAACGCAACTAGAAAAAGTTGCAAAACCCTTACTTAAAAGTGGGTACGGAAAATATTTATTGAATTTAGTAGTACAATAAATTGAAGCAAAGAATTATTAAAAATAGTAGGGTTTTAGTAACCGGTGGTGCCGGATTTATTGGTTCTAATTTAGTTGAGGTATTACTGGCACAAAACAATAAAGTGGTGTGCCTGGATAACTTTGCTACAGGGAAACTAGCAAATATTGAACCGTTTAAAACCAACCCTAACTTTACTTTGCTGGAAGGAGACATACGTTTGCTGGAAGACTGCCAAAAAGCGTGCAAAGGGGTGGATTACGTGCTGCACCAAGCGGCCTTGGGTTCTGTGCCTCGCTCTATTAAAGATCCTGCCACTACCAATGAAGTTAATATCTCCGGATTTTTGAATATGCTCATTGCGGCTCGTGACAATAAAGTAAAACGCTTTGTGTATGCAGCCAGTTCCTCTACCTATGGCGACCACCCGGGTTTACCCAAGGTAGAAGATAAAATCGGCAAGCCCCTCTCTCCGTATGCAGTTACAAAATATGTAAACGAGCTGTATGCCGATGTATTTTACAGAACCTATGGATTGGAAACCATTGGGTTGCGCTATTTTAATGTGTTTGGCCGCAGGCAAGACCCCAACGGAGCCTATGCTGCC
>JALWRJ010000376.1 GCA_026994125.1 Cyclobacteriaceae bacterium
GTAGGCTGTAAAAAAGAATCCAAAGCTGAATAAATAAACACCTACATCGTGCTTGGTAGGGTAAAACATAGCCCAACTCGAGGGCAGGTAATCCCTGTGAATTGAGGTAACTACAATTACAAAACGCTCGAACCACATGCCAATATTTACAATAATGGATATGATAAAGGTAGAAACTAAGCTGGTTCTAATTTTCTTAATCCAAAATAGTTGGGGAGATATTACGTTAGAAGTCATCATAGTTGCATACGCCCACCAATAAGGCCCTGTAGCTCGGTTGATAAAAGCATATTGTTCGCCTGGAACTCCTGAATACCAGGCTATAAAAAATTCGGTAATGTAAGCAATACCTACAATAGAGCCTGTAACGATGATAATGATATTCATTAGTTCAATATGCTGAATCGTAATGTAATCTTCGAGTTTAAACAGTTTTCGTGTTACCAACATTAATGTTAGTACCATGGCAAATCCCGAAAAGATAGCTCCTGCCACAAAATAAGGAGGGAAAATGGTAGTATGCCAACCGGGTATGATAGAAGTGGCAAAATCCATAGATACAATGGTGTGTACTGAAAGCACCAGTGGGGTAGCTAAACCTGCTAAAATAAGTGAAACGGACTCGTAACGCGACCAATCTTTGGCACCTCCAACCCAGCCCATGGCCAAACCACCATAAATAGCTTTAGATATTTTAGTTTGAGCTCTATCGCGAATGGTCGCAAAATCAGGAATTAGACCAACATACCAAAACACCAACGAAACAGTAAAATAAGTTGAAATGGCAAATACGTCCCACAGTAAGGGTGAGTTAAAGTTTACCCATAGTGAACCAAAGGTATTGGGTAAGGGCAAGGCCCAGTAAAAGCCCAACCAAAGCCTACCCATGTGCAACCCGGGGAACATAAGGGCGCAAATTACGGCAAAGATGGTCATGGCCTCGGCTGCACGGTTAATACTCATACGCCATTTTTGACGAAAGAGTAAAAGTACGGCCGAAATCAAGGTTCCAGCGTGGCCAATACCCACCCACCACACAAAGTTGGTGATATCCCAGGCCCAGCCTACGGTTTTATTCAGGCCCCAAACGCCAACGCCTTCCCAAAGAAGAGCGCCCACCGAAATGGCGCCAATACTTAAACCGGCCAGGGAGATTAAAAACCCAATTTTCCAAAAAGTGGAGGGCTTCCCTTCAACCTGTCTGCAGATGTCGTTAGACACATCATGCATGGTTTTACCTCCATGTATAAGTGGTTCACGTATAGGTGATGATACTTGCATAGTGTATTCTATAAATTAAGCGTGAGACTCTTTTTTATCTTTGTTTCTAATTTTAGTTAAGTAAAGTACGTTAGGCTTCGAACCTGTTTCTTCCAACACGGTATAAGCACGCTCTTCATTAACTTGTTTATCAATTCCGTAATCGCCTTCCTTATTTTTAATGCGTAACAATTGCGAAATTTTACTATTGTCATCGTTCATATCGCCAAATACAATGGCATCCGATGGACAAGCAGCAGCACAGGCTGTAGTAAAGTCGCCATCGTTGGGACGCCTTCCCTCCTTTTTTGCTTCCAGCTTGCCGTACTGAATACGCTGCACACACATGGTACATTTTTCCATTACACCCCGCGAACGAACCGTTACATCGGGGTTTAATACCATTTTGCCCAAGTCGTTGTTCATGGCCAGGTTTTTATCAAACTGTTTATTGTCGTGGTATTTAAACCAATTAAACCTTCGTACTTTATAGGCACAGTTGTTAGCGCAGTAGCGAGTACCAATACAACGGTTGTACACCATTTGGTTTAATCCTTCGGTGGAGTGCGTGGTTGCTGCCACCGGACAAACAGTTTCGCAACCTGCATTATTACAATGCTGGCACATCATGGGTTGAAAAGTAACCTCAGGGTTTTCTGAAGCTACATCCAAGGCTTTCAACCTATCTACCAATCCATCTGCTTTCGCCAGTTCCTCCTCGTTACTGCTATAATACCTATCAATACGCATCCAGTGCATATCTCTACGGTTAATAACCTCCTGGCGCCCCACTACGGGAATATTGTTTTCGGCCACACAAGACACATGGCAGGCCGAACAACCTGTACAAGAGTTCATGTCTATGGCTAATCCCCAATGGTGGTCGGGGTACTCATGGCCTTTCCACAACGATAACGAAGTAGCTTTTACTTTTCCATGTTCTTTATCTTGCCAGGTGGCAATCATAGGCACTTCCCGCCCGGCCATAGGGTCTTTTTGATATTCTTTTAACGTGGCTTCTTGTATTACACTTCCCCTATCCATGTAGGTTTGGTGGGTTTGTGTACGTGCCACCTGGTAGGCCTCGCTGGTAGCTTTTAAGCTTACACCGCTGGTTACTGCATAATAATTAGCACCGTTTAAAGTGCCAATAAATCCGGTGGCATCAAAGCCCAGGTTATCAGCTACTCGCCCACCCTTGGTGCGTCCATAGCCCAACGCCAACCCTAAAGTACCTTTGGCTTGCCCGGGCTGGATAACCACAGGTAATCTATGCGTCTTACCATTAACTGTTAAATCTACTTTAATGGATTTTCCTTCGTATTCTTTAATGCCCAACTCACGCGCATCGGCCATGGCTACGGTTATGTAGTTATCCCAAGTGGTTTTGGCAATGGGGTCGGGAGTTTCTTGCAGCCAGGGGTTATTGGCCTGGGTACCATCGCCAATGGCTACTTTTTGATATAAGGCAAGTTCAAAGCCGTTACCTTTGTAATTTTGGGTAATGGAAGCAGCTGCATCAGCCGCATTGGGCATGGTATAGGTTAGCTCGGTGGCTTCGCTTGCAGCTTGGGTAAACACTCCATCTTGCAAGCATTTATCCCAAAACGATTGGTAGGCCAACCCTTGTTTACCTTCGCCAAATTTTTCTTGCCAGTTATTCTTTAAATAGGCAAAGTAATCAGTAGTATTACCTGCCCAGGTTAATATAGATTGCTCTTGTTGGCGCGTATCAAATATGGGCGAAATGGTAGGCTGCATTAAGCTAAACTGCCCTTTCTTAGGTTCTGCATCCCCCCACGATTCTAAAAAGTGGTTAGTGGGCGCAATGTAGGTAACTTTTGAAGCAGTTTCATCCTTACGGTCGGCCGTAGAAACAGTTAGGCCAACCTTGCTTAAAGCGGCTCCTAACTCTGCTCCTTTGGGGTGGTTATAAACCGGGTTTGCATTTAAAAAGATAACGGCATCTACTTTGCCTGCTTTTGCTTCGGCAATAAAGGCGTTCATGTCGGCATCGTTTCCTTTGCGGTTATTTGCATAATCGTTCAAAGTAAGCGTAGTACCGTAATTAGATAGCATATTGTTTATGCCGGCTACCAGGGTTTGAATGGCCGGGTCGTTAGCACCCGAAACTACCAGCGATTTACCTTTGGCTTTTAATAAATCGTTTGCTGCTTTATCAATGCGGGCTATTTTACCGGCTCCGTTTAAGGTGGCAGCTCCCGTTTTTACTGCTATAGCGTTGTATAAGGCTATAATTGCCTTTCCCTGCTCCGATGGTTTAATAGCGGTTCGGTAATCGGCATTTGCACCTGTTAACGACAGGTTGCTTTCGAAATGGTAATGCCTCGACATGGTTTTCTTTTTGGGGCCGATTTTTCGCCCTTTGCTATAGCCTTTGGTATATTCAATAGGTGAAATCCAGGTACCAAGAAAATCGGCATCAAACGAAACAATAACATCTGCTTTATCGAAATGGAAAGTAGGCACCGCTTCAATGCCATACATTTTTTTATGTACCTGAGTTAATCCATAACCCGACTGGGTATCGTACTGTACTAGTGTTACATTGCCATATTTGGCTTTAAATTCATCAATGGCTTTTAAGGCCGTAGGACTTAAAATGGTATTGGCAACCAACCTTATTTGGCCACCTTTAGCAGCTATATCGGCCAATTTTGCAGTAATTTCTTTATCAATAGTTGCCCAATCGGTTTTAGCACCTGCCTTTAGCGGAGCTGTCAGCCGTTCTTTATCGTACAACGATAATATCGAAGCTTCTACCTGGG
>JALWRJ010000377.1 GCA_026994125.1 Cyclobacteriaceae bacterium
AAAGATGCAGTGACAAAGGAGGGTACTCAACCAAAGGAAACAATGCCTGTTGAGAGAGGAGTAATTGAGAAACCTGTAGCAGATGAACAACCAAAGGATGTAGCCAAAGCATCGGTAAAAAAGGAGGACGCCCCAATAGCCAACCAAGAAAACTTGGTACTAGAAGAGGAAAGCACCAACACCCCGGAAAATACCCCCAAGGCAGAAGAGAGTGCACCGTTGCCCGATAAAGTAGCACCACCTGCCAACCAGTTAGCCGAAACACAAGTATCCGAGCCTGTCAATAGTAGGACCTCACATAGTGATAGTGAAGCCGAAGCGGAACCGGCATTGGATACTGAGGATGGAACTGCTGCTGAAACCGACCCTGCAGAAGAATCTGTATCTGATAAAGAGCAGGAAGAAGATCCGCTGGCGCAGGAAGATTTTATTAACTATAGCAAGGAGCAGTTTGTAGCCGTAGTTAAAATGCTGGCTAAACACAACAACCCGTTGTATGCCGAGCGTTATCTAAAAATAATTGAACCCTTATTTGATAAGCTTAAAAACAATGAACTGGCCAAAGCAAAAGAAGCTTATATTGCTGAAAATGGGCATGATGAAGGCTTTAGCTTTAAACCTGATGAGTTGGTAAATCGGTTTTATGCCAATGCCCGCCTAATACACGATAAAAAACACGCCTATGTTAAAGAGCGCGAAGCTCAAAAACAACTCAATTTAAAAAAGGCCGAAGAAACCCTGGAAAAACTACGTTTGTTTGTTGATTCGGAGGAATCGAATGCAAGTTTTAACAAGTTTAAGGAAATACAACAGGAGTGGAAGGCCATTGGCGATGTACCCGGGCAGCATGCCAAAACACTATGGGCTAATTATAATGCATTGGTCAACAGGTTTTACGACCAGCGCAGCATTTATTTTGAACTAAAAGAATTAGACCGCAAGAAAAACTATGAAGCCAAGGTAAAGTTGTGTGAGCGAGCCGAAGCGTTGGATGAACTGGATAATATTAAGCAGGCCATAAGCACCTTAAACGACCTTCACCATGAATACAAACACCTGGGGCCGGTGCCTAAAGAGCTTCAGGAAGATTTATGGGCCAGGTTTAAGGCCGCATCGGATAAAGTATATCAAAAACGCAAAGCATTTGTTTCGGAGCTAAAAGTTACCTTGCTCGAAAACCTTAAACTAAAGGAAGCATTGGTTGCCGAGATAGCTCCATTTGTTGAGTTTACCTCCGATAGAATTAAGGCATGGAATGCCAAAACTAAGGAATTATTGGAATTGCAAAAAAGATGGGAAGCTATTGGAGGTTTGCCCCGTGATAAATCCAAAGAAGTAAATAAAAGGTTTTGGTCTGCCTTTAAAAGTTTTTTCCACCATAAAGGTGAGTTTTTTAAGCAGCTGGATGCCGAACGAAAAACCAATTACGAAGCTAAACTGGCACTGGTAAAAAAAGCAGAGGAATTAAAAGAGCATACCGATTGGGCTAAGACAGCCAACGCTTTTATAGCCTTGCAACAGGAGTGGAAAACCATTGGACCGGTACCCGAAAAGTTTAGGAACGAAGTGTACGAGAAATTTAAGGCAGCCTGTGATTTCTTTTTTGAGAACAAGCGAGCCAACTCTAAAGATACTGAGCGAAGCTACCGGGACAACTTAAAACAAAAGAAAGCCATCATTGCCCAACTTAACGAATGGGCAACAGCAGCCGATAACCACATAGATGATTTTAAAGCCAAGGCAAAAGAGTTTGCCGAAATTGGATTTGTACCGCGTAAAGACATAGGCAGTATAAAAGAAAAATATTCGGAAGCCGTGGCTGCTTTTGTAGAAGCCTTATCGGCCGATGAAGAAACCAAAAACAGGTTGCGCCTGGAAGTTGAAATGGGCGATTTACTCAATGGGCAGTCTTCAGAGAAAGCCCTATACGGTAAAGAGCAAAGCTTGCGCAGGCAGGTGCAGCAACTCGAAAACGATGTGGCACTTTGGCGCAATAACCTGGAGTTTTTTGCGCATTCAAAAAATGCCGATAGCTTGCGTACCGATGTTAATCAAAAAATAGCCAAGGCAGAAGCTAAAATTAGCCTGCTGAAAGGCCAACTTAAAATGCTGCGCTCGGTGTAGGGCACTGATATGTATTTACCCTTTTATTAATACAAATGGAGACCAATAGTAGGGATGAGAAAAATTGTAAGATTGAATGAGATTTTTCTTTGCTAATTGTAGAGAAGTGGCAAATGTTTTGTTTTCACTTAACATGAAATTGTAAAAATATGAAATTAGTTGTTGTGTACTTTGGTCTGATACTTTCCAATACGAGGCTAATATATGAGTACCTGCTATAAAAAAGGCACGACCAAGGCCAAAAACACCTTCACCTTTAACAATTTGGCCAATACCAGTTTCGCAAGCAGAAAGTACCAGGAGTGAGGTGTTATTTTTTAATTGTTTTATTTCTGGCACTAATCATATTGTTATTTTAATTGTTGATTTATGGCTTCAAATTTATGTAGTAACTCATCAAGCTTTGCTTGTTGCTTTTTAATGGTTCTAGGCCTTATATAAAACCAGTTAAATCCTATCCAGTTTAAAGTGCATATATAGGTAACTGATGCCCAAAATACAGTCATCTTTGAGGCAGATTCATACATCACTAAACAAATTCCTATCGACAGCATAATAAAATATAGGCTCATTATAGTAGTTTGCAAATATTTTTGTTTGGTATTTAGTGTTCTTAAACTTTGTAAATACTTGCTATTGGTTTGTGTATTATCAATTTTATTTAAAATGGATAACATACTATTATAGGAAAACAGATAAATAACCATAGCCATAACAATTAGTATTATGCCAATTTTAGTAGAAATGAATTGTGGTTGATAGTAGATCCAAATAAAAATAATGAATCCAAATGTTGCTGCAAGTACAACATTGTAAAAGATTTGCTTTCGCAAACTTGCCCGTTTATACTGTTTTACTTTGGTATGTAAATCATCCATGTCGGGAGGGTTAACTTTTTGTTGTTGCCAAATATTTTTAAAGTTTATGTTATTGTCCACGTTCTTTAAATTTTTGCGTTAATTTTTTTTTAATTCTATGAATTTTTACTCTTATGTTTGTTTCTGATAAGCCAACAATATTGGCTATTTCAGCTTGATTAATTTCTTCTAATTCTAGCGAAATAATTATCCGGTCAGTTTCAGGTAATTCAGAGATAAACTTGTAAAGCATCTTAATTTGAGGTTCAAGTGATTCTTGACATTCGTCTTTAAAACCTATTGGCAAATCCGCTTTTGTAATTCGTTTCTCCTTTTCAATCTGCCTTAAACAATTGTTAGATGCTATTCTGTAAATCCAGGTTTGAACAGTAGATTCTTTTCTGAAATTTGGGAGTTGTTGCCAAACAATTATAAAAGTTTCCTGGGCTAAATCCTGGGCTAAATCAAAGTTGTTTACATAGCCCATACACAAGCGAAATATCTTTTGCCAATAAGTTTTATAAATCTCATTAAAATCCATTACTGTTACCTCAAAAAATTAGTTAATTGGTCAAAATACCAGTCTTTGTTGTCGTACATAATAAAGTGTAATCCTTTATTGGCGTATTGTAAATTGGCCGTTTTTAAGTTCTTATACTGAGTTTCAATTGCAGGTTTTAAATTTGTAAAATAGGATTCTAATAAAACTAAGGTTGGGCATTTTATTGCTTTTATCCTGTCTCTTAAATCTGTATTAGAAAAATCGCAAAACATTTTAGCAAAAGTGTTTCGGTCTGATTTTACACTCCAATTTACAATTTTTTCATGCATTGTTGTATCTTCTACTAGTTGTGCTACCGATAATTTTTGCATTTGTAAAAATTGTTCGTCAGTCATAGTTGTCATTTGTTTAACAATTGGCGAACAGTCGTTATTCTCTTTGGATTTAGCATCGGGGTTCATTAAAGCCGAAAAGAACGGAAGAGCATCAACCACAATTATTTTTTCTATTAAGTTTGGGTACTCCGATGCAATAGCCATTGCTAAACCTCCACCCATACTATGTCC
>JALWRJ010000378.1 GCA_026994125.1 Cyclobacteriaceae bacterium
CAAAATAGGGGTGGTATTCTATGACATGACTACCATATATTTTGAGAGCAGTCAACCAGACGAACTTAGGGAAACAGGGTTTTCCAAAGATGGGAAACACCATCTGCCGCAAATATATCTGGGGCTATTAGTTGGTACAGATGGCTACCCGATTGGGTATGATATTTTTGAAGGGGGCATATACGAAGGGCACACATTAATACCGGTAATCGAAAAATTTGAAAGCCGTTTTAAGCTGGATAAGCCCATCGTAGTAGCAGATGCGGGGCTATTGTCTGCAACTAACATTCAAGCCCTTAGTAAAAAAGGGTATCAGTTTATAATTGGGGCACGTATTAAGAACGAGAAACAGGCTATTAAAGAGCAAATATTACAGTTATCTTTAAAAGAGGATTACGTAAATAAAATCATCAAACCTGACAACACCACCCTTTTTATTAGCTATTCGGCTGGCAGGGCAAAGAAAGACTTAAAAAACAGAGAAAGAGGCCTTAAGCGGTTGGAAAAGAGCCTTAAAACAGGGAAACTAACTAAAAGTAATATCAATAACCGTGGCTACAATAAATACCTTCGCTTGAAAGGGGAAATAAGCGTAGAGATTGATTATGAAAAGTTCACTCACGATGCCCGATGGGATGGGCTGAAAGGCTACCTTACCAACACCAAACTATCAGGGAATCAGGTAATAGAAAACTATAACAACCTGTGGAAGATAGAGAAGGCTTTTAGAATATCGAAGACAGATTTAAAAATAAGACCCATTTACCACAGGTTACGCCAACGGATTGAAGCTCATATTTGCATATCATTTGTAGCTTACTTGTTATACAAAGAGTTTGAACGGGTGTTGCCACAAGAAATTTCTATCAAAAAGGCAATTAAAGCAATAAATAAAATGTACGAAATAGCAATCTTGGACAAGAATATAGTATTAAAAAACAACAACCTTCAAGAAGCAATTATCTCTATTGTTAAAGATAAGTTTTGATATGGGTGTCCTATCCGGAAAACAGGAAAGCTTGCACTTTAATCTCTAAATTTGAAGTTAACGGGCAGATTGTAAATATGCAAGACGTTTTTCAGCAAGCCCTAAATATCTTTGATAAAAAGCATCATTTGCTCAAAACTCGAGGCTTCCATTCAGCCATTCTCCATCTAAATCGGCTCCGTAGCGCTTGTAAAAATCTATGGCCGGGGTATTCCAATCCAGCACTTGCCACACCATACCGGAGTAGCCCTTGGTTTTGGCCTCGTTAATACAGGCTTCAAACAGCAATTTGCCGGCTCCTTTACCACGGGCCTTTTCGGTTACTATTAAATCTTCCAGGTACAGCCTTACCCCTTTCCAGGTAGAGTACCGCAAGTAGTATATGGCGGTACCAATAATTTTTCCATCTTCTTCAGCTACAAAAAACCAATAGACCGGGTGCGCCCCAAACCCATCCTCTTTCATTTTTTCAACGGTATTTATTACTTGCTCAGGCGCCTTTTCAAATAAAGCCAGCTCTTTAATTAAGGCTAAAATTTCAGGCAAATCGTGTTCGGTTCCTTTGCGTAAAGTAATGTGCATTGGGGTAATGGTTAATTTTTTGTAATGGGCACTTGGTTGCGTGTAAGGTCGTCCAGGGTTTCGCGCTTGCGTATTAAATAGGGCTTGCCTTCCAGCACCAATACTTCGGCAGGCCTAAACCGCGAATTGTAGTTTGATGCCATTGAATAGCCGTAGGCTCCGGCATTTTTTATAGCCAAAATATCGCCTTCGGTAATTTCGTGTAGCTGCCTATCCCAACCAAAGGTATCGGTTTCGCAAATGTAGCCAACAATGCTGTACACCCGCTTGGTACCTTGTGTATTAGAGATATTTACGATATCGTGGTAGGCATCGTACATCATGGGCCTAATAAGGTGGTTTAGGCCCGAATCAACCCCAGCAAACACCGTGGCCGGAGTGGTTTTTACCACATTGGTTTTTACCAATAGCACACCGGCCTCGCTAACCAGGTATTTGCCCGGTTCAAACCACAATTCCAGTGGCCGGCCATAGGTTTGGCAAAATTCATTAAAGGCTTTGCTAATTTTTTTGCCCAAATCGGTAATATCTACCTGCACATCAGAGGCATGGTAAGGTACCTTAAACCCACTGCCAAAATCTATAAACTCCAGTTGTGGTAATTCTTTTGCTAAATCGAATAGCAATTTAGCGCCATTTAAAAACACTTCAGCATCTAAAATATCAGAGCCCGTATGCATGTGCAGCCCAACCACTTTTAGCTTATAGGTTTCTATTACCCGGAGTAAATGCCTGGTTTGTAATATAGAAATACCAAATTTAGAATCGATATGCCCGGTAGATATTTTAGGGTTACCTCCTGCCATCAGGTGCGGGTTTATTCGAATACACACCGGTACACTTCCCTGGTAAGTATTGCCAAACTGCTCCAGCACAGAAATATTATCAATATTAAGCGTAACCCCAATATCAACGCCTTCTTTAATTTCATCGAACGATACCCCATTAGGGGTGTACATAATCTCATCCGGAGTAAATCCGGCCAATAAGCCCAGCTCAACCTCTTGAATAGATACTGCATCGAGCCCGGCTCCCAGACTCCTCATATATTTTAACACTTCAATATTAGATAGTGCTTTTGCAGCATATTTTAATTTAATACGGGTTTTAGGAAAAGCCTCTATCAGTTTTTTATATTGCACTTGCATTACCGAAGTATCGTACACATACAGGGGAGTGCCAAATTGTTTGGCAATATCTAGCAAGGGGATACCTTGCATTTGGTAGGCATTGTTTTTGAATAGCATGAGCTCAATTTTAAATGCCAAAGATAGCTCTATAAAAGCTAGAAAAAAGTATTAAAAAAGAATTAAGACCTACTTCATCAGGTCTTTATAGATTTGATACCGTTCAAAAATCTGATGTACATACTTTACAGGCTCCTGGCCACGGCAATAGCCCAGTTTTACAACGGGGTCGGTGTAATATTGCCTATTAGAAAGCAACTGCAGGTAGTGGCTTACCTCCTCCCAATCATCAATGTTTTTATTATACTTACCGGCCAATGCACGGGCATCAATTACATGCCCCGGCCCTGCATTATAGCTGGCCATAACAAATTGCGCCAGGTGGGTAGTGTCGTTTAAACTTTTGCGCCAACGTTTTTCAAGATTTATCAGGTAATTGGTGCCTCCTATTAGGCTTTGAGCAGGGTTGGTGGGGTTGGTAACGCCAAACCGGGCAGCCGTAGCCGGCATAAGTTGCAAGAGCCCCCGGGCACCAGCCCAGCTTTTGGCCTGGGGGTTAAATTGGGATTCCTGCATAACCATGGAAGCCAGCAAAAGCCAATCCCAGCCCAAGCGCTTGGCCTGTTCCTTTATTAAACCATCGTAAGGCGAAAGTTGCCTTTTTCCCTCGTGCGAAGTGTAAGGGTTATTACTAACCAATTGTACATTTCGAGCCGACAAAAAGTACTTTTTATACAAATAGTTGAGTAAACCCGATTTTTTTACCCGTTCAATATTAGCATTTAGCGAATCGCGCAAAACGGGTGAAGTTTTACGCACCGCCCAGGCTATGCGGGTTGGAAAACTTACAGGTGTTTTAAAATCGATGTTGGGGTATAAAAATGAGTTTACCTGCGCCAGGTTTTCATCGGCTACGGTGTAATCGTATTGGCCTATGGAAACCCTACGTATCATTTCATCCGACTCCACGGTAGCCGAATCTTCAATAATATGTATCTCTCCTCCAATTTGCTTTTCGAGCGATTGCAGTGTTTCCAGGTACGAAGAAGCATTTAATACATGCACTGTTTTGCCCAGCAAATCTACCTGGTTTCGTATTAATCGTTTATCAAGCGTGTGTGGGTTCATTTTTTTCCAGCCATCAGGTTTGCGCTGTATGAGCATCTGCCTAACCGTAGTGTAATGCCGGGTAAAGTCCACTATTTTTTTTCGTTCGGGCGTAATGGCTAATGGGTAGGCAATAATATCTATTTCGCCCCTTTGCAACATTTTAAA
>JALWRJ010000379.1 GCA_026994125.1 Cyclobacteriaceae bacterium
AATTTATTACAACTACGTTAGCATATGAAGGGTTGCCGATTAAAGAATACCTTTTGAAAAAAATTGAAGATCCAAATTTAAAAATTGAGGATTTTGAACAATTTGTTATAACTAAATTGAAGCCCGAGTTTTCTAAAATAGAAGTTATTGACATAAACAATGATATTGAACAATTAAAAATCTCGGCCAATTTTTTTATGGGAACAGTTAGTATTAACAAAACAACCAAAAAACGTATGGGTTGGAAACTGTTTATTGATTCTTTAGGTAAAGCTAAAAAGCAAGTACGAGAGTTCTATTTATCTCATCCAAAATTAATTAACAAATAAAACTTTATAAGTTATGAGTTGGGGAATGCCACCAAAGCACAAGATAAAACATCAGTTTAACAATAAAGATGCTGCAACTATGCTTCAGGTATGTAAAAAATACCTTGAGGAGAAAGGGTTTACTATAACAAAAGTAGGTGCATATGCTATTCAGGCTGAAAAAAGAATGGGATACACTTTTTATGGTTTTATCTCAATGTCTGGAAGGCCATGGATTGACGTTTCTATTTTGGTGAGTAAAGACGGCTTACTCACATTAGATTCCTATTATAACTACCGTAGCCGAAACAGTATGGCTATAAATGATTCTGGAAGGCAGAAAAAAGAACTGTCTCATATTGTAGAATATATTTCAACCAATGCGTAGTAGCTTATCTGGAAAATATTTCTATTTATAAAAAGTAAATAAACTTAAAGTGCGCAAAAAGATAAAAATACTACCCTTGCTTTTTGCTTTAATGTTTATACTTAATTTTTTATTTCGTAACAGTACTTCTTACACGGTAATCAGCCGTACAGCATTTTTCGTGTATTCCTTTATCTTTAGCTTGCCAATGGCTGTTTTATTTTTCTTTTTCTTAACAAGAAGAAAAAAAGTCTAATAAGGAACAGCGGTATCTTTTTTCAAATTAGTTTCACTTTGATTGTAGCTTGTTTATTTTGCTTGTTTGTATTTGGGAATATTCCGTTTGCTATTAATGATTTTTTTAGTAGTGTAAAATCTCAAAAAACAATACGAACAAATAGCTTTGTTACCCGTACTTATAAACCAATCCTATCTTCCAGACATCCACATCATCCTTATTATTGCCGATGGAAGTACAAGGGGGTTCCTTTAACAACATACACCTATAAGAACACATACAAAACCCTAAATTACACCATTGAAAGAGGCCTATTTGGCTTTGATGTGTTAAAAGATTGGTGGTATGAAGAATAATTTCACTAGATTTATTAGGTTGATACAGAGGATTTGGTATCGTAATTGTTCGTTACAATTTATGTTTTATCTATGCCATACTTTTTTGGTGGTAACTATAAATCAGGCAAACCTCGTTAGGTGTTTAAGTTTTACTTAACCGTCAAAAATGAGATTATCCTACCAAATTACTACCTAAACTATTACTTTTAAGGATGCGAAAGTTAGTTTTAGGTTTGGTGCTTTGTTGGCCGGGCAGCTTGTGGGCACAGTTGCACTTAAATGGCAAGGTAGTAGAGCAAGGTTCGGGCGAGCCTCTTTCGTATGCCAATATCTTGGTAAAATCAAAAAAAACAGGTACTACCACTAATGTAGATGGTTTTTTTACGTTGTATGGCATTCCTACAGATACGTCACTCATTCAATTTAGCTATGTAGGCTACCACTTAAAAGAAATGACCTACCAGGAGGCAGCAAGTATACATACCATTGCATTAGCTCCGTTGTCCACCTCGCTGAGCGAAGTAGTTATACAGGCCGAAGCCAATAACTACATTAATGTGCAGGAAGGCGTTAGCAAGGTGCGCTTATCTACCAGGCAAATAACTACCTTGCCTAGTATTGGCGAAGTAGATATTTTTAGGTCGTTGCAACTGTTGCCGGGGGTAAGTGGTACCAACGAAAGCTCTTCGGGTTTGTTTGTACGTGGAGGAACCCCCGACCAAAACCTGGTGCTGCTCGATGGCATGACCGTGTATAAGGTAGATCATTTCTTTGGTTTTTTTAGTGCTTTTAATGCCAATGCAGTAAAGGATGTACAATTATTTAAGGGAGGCTACCCGGCAAAATATGGAGGGCGCATTTCCAGCGTGGTTGATTTAACCGGTAAGACAGGCAGTTTTGAAAAAGTATCGGGTACGGCAGGTATAAATTTTTTAAGCGCCAATGGAATGATTGAATTGCCCTTGGGCAAAAAGTTTTCGTTATTGGTGGCCGGCCGTAGGTCGTACACCGATGTGCTGCAAAGTAAACTCTACCAAAACCTAACCGGTAATTTTTTAACGAAAGATCAAAAAGTGGGTAACCTGAGCTTTAACGAGCTGGAACCGAGTTTCTATTTTTACGATTGGAACGCCAAGTTTTCGTACCGCCCCTCCGATAAGGACATGATTTCGATTAGTACCTACAGTGGGCGCGATTTTTTAGATCAATCCAGAACGTTGCTACGCGAGATTGATTTTGGTTCGGGTATTCCGGTAAGAAATGTAAATGTGGATGTGGCAGAGAATACTGACTGGGGCAACAAGGCGGGCTCCATTAAATGGTCGAGGCAGTGGGGCTCGCGCTGGTACAGCAATTTACTGGTGGCCGCCTCCGAATATTTTAGTAATTATAATGTTGATGTCCATTTTCAACTTACTATACCTTCGCTAGATTCGCTCGAAAACGAGTTTAAAGCTACCGGAGTGGAGACCAACCGGGTACGCGATTATTCCCTTACTTTTGATAACGAACTCCAACTTTCGCAGTACCATAAATTAAGCTTTGGGTTGGCACATACACAAACCTCCATTAAATACAACGCTGTACGCGATGATACGCTTACCATTTTGGCAACCGATCAAAATGCATACTACAGCTCGCTATATGCTGCCGATAGCTGGACACCCAACGAAAAATTTAGCCTGGAAGCCGGCCTTCGCATATCGTACTACGAACTTACCGATGAAATACTATATTCGCCCCGATTGAACCTGGGCTATAAGCTTACCGATAAACTAAAGCTAAAAGGAGCTTTTGGTATCCATTACCAATTTGTTAACCGGATTATAAACGAAACCATTACCGAAGGCTCACGCGATTTTTGGCTGTTGGCCGATGGCAAGTTGGTGGGCTTAAGTAGTGCTACCCAATATGTGCTGGGTGCCGGTTACGAAACCAATGGTTGGCTGTTTGATGTAGAGGGCTACTGGAAAGCGTTAAGCGGGTTAAGCGAATTTAGCTTGCGTTTTAGAACCAACCAACAAGAATTTATACCCGAAGAACTGTTTTTTACAGGCAACGGAGTAGCCCGTGGGGTGGAGTTTCTTATTCAAAAAAAAGCAGGGCAGTATAGTGGTTGGGTGTCGTACACCCTGGGGCAGGTGGTTCATACTTTTGATGGCTTAAACGAAGGAGACCCGTTTTATGCTTCGCACGACCAACGCCATGAGCTTAAACTAGTGAACAGTTACGACATAGGCGACTGGTCGGTGGCGGCCAATTTTGTGTTGGGTTCAGGTAAGCCATTTTCAGAACCCGAGGGTTTTTACACCCTGGAGCAACTCAATGGCGACCCTTTGCAGTTTGTAAGTGTAGGCAAAAAAAACGGCTCGCGATTGCCGGCCTACCACCGGTTGGATGTATCGGCCCACCATCGGTTTAACATGGGTAAGGCAAAAGCCGATGTGGGGGTTTCATTATTTAACCTTTACAACCGAAAAAATACCTGGTATTACAAGTACGATTTTGATCAAACCCCTTACCTGCGTACTGAGGTAAACTACCTGGGCTTTACACCTAATGTTTCGTTTAATGTAACCTTTTAGTAATGAATAGATTAGCTTTAATTATAATACTTGGGTTTGTAATGTTGGGCTGCCATCCGGTGCCCGAAGTAAAAAATAATAACTATGTGGTAGAGGCCTACGTGTTTGCCGGAGAACCCGTACGAGAGGTTACCATTAAATCGCTGGTGCCCCTAAGCCAACCCGAGG
>JALWRJ010000380.1 GCA_026994125.1 Cyclobacteriaceae bacterium
CCACATATCCTTGCTGGCTCATGGCAAAACCGTAGCGGTTATCATCCAAATCGGGCATGGCATCAAAACCATCGCCAAACATTACTTCCTGCCAATAGGCATTTCGAATACCTCCCGATTTTAATACGTAAGCCGGGCCTACCCAACTCCCATTATCTTGCATGCCCCCATATACATTATAGGGAAAGTCGTTATCTATATTTATATGGTAAAATTGAGCTACCGGTATGTTCTCGGCAAACCTCCAATGTTTACCGCCATCGCGTGTTATGTTTAGTCCGCCATCGTTACCATCAATAATAAAGTTGGGGTTGGTGGGGTGCACGTAAAATGCATGGTGGTCGGGGTGGATACCGTTTTGCACATACGAATCGGCCCATCGTTCAAAGGTTTTACCGCCATCTATACTTACATTAATATAGGTAAATACCGAATAAATTTTATGCTCGTTTACCGGATCCACATAAATATCGGCATAGTAAAACGGGCGGTTGCCAATATTTTTGGCATCGTTTATTTTCTTCCAGTGTTCGCCTCCGTCATCCGAACGGTACAAAGCATTTTTTTGGGCTTCAACATGCGCATAAATTCTATTGGGGTTGGATGGGGCTATGGCCAGGCCAATACGACCTAACTCTCCTTTGGGCAGTCCCTCTTTTTCGGTTATCTTTTTCCAATGTTCGCCTGCATCATAGGTAATATAAATACCCGAACCAGGCCCACCCGAAGTAAATGTATAAGGTTTGCGCTGGTGGTCCCACATGGCCGCTACAAGTTTGTTAGGGTTGTGTGGGTCAACCACCAAGTCGGCTATTCCGGTGGTGTTGTTTACTTTTAAAATATGTTTCCAGGTTTTTCCTCCATCGGTAGTTTTAAAAACCCCACGTTCGGGATGCCCCCCCCAACTGGAACCAATGGCACCTACATACACTACATCGGGGTTGTTTTTATCAATAATTATACGGTGTATATTGCGTGTTTTTTCTAAGCCCATCAATTGCCAATGCTTGCCGCCATCCAGGCTTTTGTAAATGCCATAGCCTCCGGTTACACTGTTTCTGGGGTTTCCCTCACCGGTGCCGGCCCATACAATATCGGTGTTTTGTTGGCATATGGCTACGGCTCCAATACTAATTACGGCCACACTATCAAAAACAGGTTTCCAGGCTACTCCGCCACTTTCCGATTTCCATAACCCACCCGAAGCCGTACCGGCATAAATAATTTGTGGGTTTTTATGTACTACATCCAGCGCAGTAACCCGGCCACTCATGCCTCCGGGGCCTATATTGCGTGGTTGCATACCTTTTAACAACTGCATGTCCAGTTGCTGCGCATACATGGTGGTGGTAAGCAAAAGGCCAGCCAACAGCAGCAGGCTTTTGGGTAGGGTAGCTATAGTGGTTTTCATAAGTAACTTAGTTTAGAAAGCCTAAGTTACTAAATATTATCCCTATGCCTGCACCAATTACATAAAAGGCAGATTCCTTATACTAATGCCTGTTCTTTTAATTTGCTGCCAGGAGCAACCGTAGGATATAATTCTTCGTAGTTTTTAACGGTGTTCATATTTACCCTTCGGTTTATATGAGCTCTGGTTATTTCATCGGGGTGCGACAGGCCTGCTGCTGCTACCAGTTCTAAAAAGCTATTGATGGTTTCGTGATGAAAATTAGCTACACGTTTAGCCTTGTCATCTACATTTAGCCCACGCATAAGCGATTTATTTTGGGTAGCAACCCCTACCGGGCAGGTGTTATTATTGCATTGCAAGGCTTGAATACAACCTATAGACATCATCATGGCTCGTGCCGAATTGCATAAGTCGGCACCAAGTGCAAAGGCACGCACCATGTGAAAACCTGTAAGTATTTTGCCCGAAGCAATAAGCTTAATATCTTTTTTAAGGTTATAGCCAACTAGCGTATCATGTGCAAAAACCAACCCATCGCGTAGTGGCATACCCAGCGAGTTCGAAAACTCTATGGGGGCTGCTCCGGTACCCCCTTCGCCACCATCTATGGTAATAAAATCGGGTTTTATGCCTGTGCTAAGCATGGCCTGGCAAATTTTATCGAACTCGCTGGTTTGGCCAATACAAAGCTTAAATCCAATGGGCTTGCCACCTGATAGTTCTCGCAACTGTCTTATAAATTGCATAAGGCCTTCGGGGCTGTTAAAGGCCGAGTGAGCCGGAGGTGAATGCACATCGGTATGGGGTTCTACTCCTCGAATGTTTGCAATTTCGGGAGTGTTTTTGGCAGCCGGCAAAATGCCTCCATGGCCGGGCTTGGCTCCTTGCGAAATTTTTATTTCAATCATTTTAACTTGCTCCAAGGTAGCTTTTGCTTTAAACTTTTCGGGGTCAAAATTTCCGTCTGGGGTGCGGCATCCAAAATAACCGGTGCCTATTTGCCAGGTTAAATCGCCTCCCTGGCTTTGGTGGTAAGGGCTAATGGCGCCTTCGCCTGTGTTGTGGTACATGTGGCTTAACCTGGCTCCTTTATTTAAAGCCATAACCGCATTTCTGCTTAGCGAACCAAAGCTCATGGCCGAAATGTTGAGCAAACTGGCTTGGTAAGGTTGCTTGCAATCGGGGCCGCCAATGGTAGTACGTGGATGCGTTTTTTTGAGGTCGGCATGTTTGGCATACATCGAGTGGTTCATCCATTCATAACCACTTCTGTACACATCCATTTGGGTGCCAAAAGGGGTGGTGTCGTTTACTTTTTTGGCTCGTTGGTAAATCAACGACCTAAAAATGCGGTTGATGGGCCTGCCTTCGGTATCGGTTTCTACAAAATATTGCATAATTTCGGGCCTGATGGATTCGAGCATATACCTAAAATGGCCAATAACCGGAAAGTTTTTGCGTATGGTGTGTTTGGATTGCATGATATCGACAACGCCAATCATAAAAACAGGCCCAAGCACTACCATGCTCCACCACGCATTTGGATTTTTAGAAGCCCAAAAGGCAATAAGTGCTGTAGTGGTTAGTGCTATTACTACAAAATACTCGCGTACTTTCATAAGGTTATTGTTTTAAGGTGAAAAATATATTCATCCGAACACACTATATTAGTTAAAAAGTTCAACTTGAATGGTTTTCATTTATAATTATTTGCCACTACAAATTGAATTAAACAGATAAATATGGTGTTGTTTAACTAAAAAAATATGGAATCGCTCTCCGAAAAAAAATTTAAAAATAAAATATCCAAGGCTAAAAAGCCGGTGGTTGTGATGGTAAAAACAAACAGTTGCCCTAATTGTAAGGCATTAGCACCGGTGTTTGAGCAAGCAGCCAAAGAGGCAGGCCCCCAGGCGGATTTTAACTATTTGGTAGTGGACGATAAACGGGATTTAGCACGGGAATTAAAAATAATGGGTGTACCTACTTTGTTGTATTACAAGCATGGGGTGTTGCAAGCCAAAAAAATTGGGAGTCAATCATTGGCAAGTATAAATAAACAAGTAGCAGCCATTGCCGGGCTTTCCTTAGAAGAGGCACAAGCAAATGAATATAAGAGTTTTTTAAGTAGATTGTTTGGTAAAAAGAATTAGCTGAGCGAGTTGCACTAACTTGTTGTATTTTTGTTGCATGAAACTCGCAGCCATAGATATAGGTTCCAATGCCATTCGATTGCAAATTACCCGCATATTGACACATGCCGATGGAGACCTTTCCTATAAAATTTTAGAGAGCATCCGGTTTCCACTTAGGTTAGGTGATGATGCTTTTAGGATGGGTGAAATAACCTTTAGAAACGAAACCAAGTTTATTCAACTCATGTTGGCTTTTCGTACTTTACTCGATTTATACGAGGTAGATGATGTGTATGGATGCGCTACTGCCGCTTTGCGCGATGCCAACAATGGTGAACGTATTTTGCAGCGCTCGTACAATAAAACCGGGCTGCACATCGAAATTATATCGGGTACAAGCGAAGCCGAGATGCTGCAATTAGCCGTACAAAAA
>JALWRJ010000381.1 GCA_026994125.1 Cyclobacteriaceae bacterium
TATACATAAGACAAACTATAAAATACTTAGTGGTCTTCTTTAAATTCTTGTAATCTTGAAGATGTTTCGCGTTTTGGAAAAAATTATTAGACATATCGGTATCGGCCGTAGCTCCTTCGGGGTCGATGGCTATATTGACTACTTCCTTTTCTTTTACAAAAACCTTTTTACATTCTTGTTCGTTGGACCTCCAGATTTCGGCAGGGATTTTCTCTAGTTCCTTGGTTCCATCTTTAAAAGTCCATTCTATAAGAATAGGCGAGACTAAGCCTCCTACATTTTTAAAGCTAAGTTCGTAGAAATTTTTACCCTTGTACTCCTCTTTTATTTGTTGGTCGTTTAAACGGGCTTTAAACTCGCCATAGTATGCAGCGGGCGTATTGGTTATAGTAAGGGTTTGCGGGCCAGCAGAAAAATCGATATTATTTCCATTGCTATCGGTATTGGTATTTTTAATTTTGGCTTGGCTTGAGCGACCTTCTATACTACTTGAAAGGATGTTTGTTTTAAGCCATTTTACATTGGTTAGTTCAATATCAACATGATCAATGGTATAGAACCATCCTTTCCAAAACCAGTCTAAGTCTACAGCTGAAGCATCTTCCATGGTACGGAAAAAGTCGGCCGGAGATGGGTGTTTAAATGCCCACCGTTGGGCATATTCTTTAAAGGCGGCATCGAAGAGTTTTTCGCCCATTACCGTTTCGCGAAGTAATACTAAAGCGGCAGATGGTTTACCATAGGCATTGTAACCAAACTGGCTAATTTGTTCAGAGTTAGTCATGATGGGTCTTATATAGTCGGGGTTACCTTTCATATAATGTGTAATTCCTTGAGGAGTTCCCCAGGAGAGATCGAAATTGGGGTAGTATTTTACCATGGTGTTATGCTCCATAAACGTATTAAGGCCTTCATCCATCCAAGTCCATTGGCGTTCATCGGAGTTAATAATCATGGGGAAAAAGTTGTGACCTACTTCATGAACTACCACGGCAACTAAGCCTTCTAAAAGTTGTTGTGAGTAGCGGCCTTTGTTATCGGGGCGGCCATAGTTAAAGCAAATCATGGGGTACTCCATACCTTGGTTAGCTGCATGCACTGAGATGGCTACCGGGTAAGGGTAATCAATGGTTTTTTCGGAATAATAGCGCAAGGTATTAGCCACTGCATTGGTTGAGTATTCTTCCCAAAGGGGGTTGCCTTCTTTAGGATAAAAGGACATGGCCAATGGTGTATGCGATTCGAGTTGAACTGCAACGGCATCCCAAATGTATTTACGCGAAGAAGTGAAGGCAAAATCGCGCACATTTTGGGCTTTAAACCTCCAGGTTTTAGTTTCTGTGGTTTTACTTTTTTCGTTCTTTTTGGCTTCTTTTTCAGTAACAATAAAAACTATTTCGCTAGATTTTTGAGCCAGTTGAAACCTTTCGTATTGTTTTTCTGAAAGCACCTCTTTTTGGTTTTGAAGCCACCCTGTAGCGCCAACAATATGATCGGCCGGAACAGTAATATTAACTTCGAAGTTGCCAAAAGTAAGGGCAAACTCGCCTCTGCCCAGGAATTGTTTATTTTGCCAGCCATTAACATCATCGTACACGGCCATACGCGGATACCATTGTGCTAGTGTAAATGCGTAATTGCCATCTTTAGGAAAATACTCGTAGCCTCCCCGGCCACCAATAAGCATTCGGTCGTACATATTATACCACCAGTTAATAGAGAATGTATATGCCTCTCCGGAGTTAAGAGGATGAGGGATATCGATGCGCATCATGGTTTCTACTATTGTGTAGTTAAGGTTATTTCCCTGCATATCTTTAACGGCTTCTATTTTAAAACCTCCATCGTAGCCATTGTAATCATCGGCATAGCGCATTATGCTTTTGGCAGCAATAGAGTCGCGCATGGAGCGAGGCCCCACCCGGGTACCCAGGGCATTTTTTTTGCGCACGTTTTGATCGAGTTGTACCCAAAGGTATGTTAGCTGATTAGGTGAATTATTGGTATAGGTAATGGTTTCAGCACCGGTTAGTTTAAGGTTGTTTTCATCGATAGTTACATCTATTTTATAATCGGCTTGTTGCTGCCAGTACTTGGTACCGGGTGCCCCGGCAGCATTTCGGTATTCGTTAGGGGTAGGCAATTTGGTACCAAGTTGCTCAAACTTACCTTGCCAATTTTGGGCATTTGCCAAAAAGGGTAGTGCCAAAAGGGTTGCGATTAAAATCTTTTTCATACTTATATTATTATTTGTCATTACGAAGCACAAAGTCTGTTTTTACCAGGGGTGCATTTTAATCATTAAACCAAGGCAGCTACAAAGATGAGGCACGTGGTTTATTGTTTTTAATGACGTATGTATTTGTATTCTTTACTTATTCTTAAATTTTTCTACTCTTGATTTTGCCTGTTGTTTTGGGAATACATTGTTATCGGTATTTACATCTGCGGTTCGCAGTTCGGGGTCGATAACAATGCTGGCCACTTCTTTATCCTTTACAAAAACTTTTTTAGTTTCCAACTCATTGGCTCTCCAAATTTCGGCCGGTATCATCTCAATTTCTTTGGTACCATCGGTATAGTTCCACTCAATAATTACGGGCATAACGAGGCCTCCTTTATTTTTTAGGGTGAGTTCATAAAAATTTTTGTTTGCGTATTTCTTTTTAATGGCTTCATCATTTACCATATTCATAAATTCGCCATAATAACGAGGATCGGTATCGGTAATGGTAAGGTTTTGAGGGCCGTTTGAGAAATCGGTATTATTACCTTCTTCATCTTTGTTTTGATTTTTTATTTTGGCTTGTTGGTTTTGTCCTTCAATACCTTTGGATACCGTATTAACTTTAAACCAGCGCACGTTGCTAAGTTCAATATCAACATAATCGATGGTATAGAACCATCCTTTCCAATACCAATCTAAATCAACACCTGAGGCATCTTCCATGGTTCTGAAAAGGTCGGCCGGATAAGGTTGTTTAAAGGCCCAACGGGTAGCATATTCTTTGAAAGCTTTATCGAAAAGCTCTTTACCCATTATGGTTTCGCGCAAAATGGTGAGGGCAGTAGCGGGCTTAGCGTAGGCGTTGTTTCCAAACTGAATAATTTGTTCTGAGTTGGTCATAATAGGCCTAATATAATCAGGATTACCTTTCATGTAGTTAACGATAGTAGACGGTTCACCTCTTCGCCTAGGCATATCGGGGTAATTTTCTTTTTGGGTGATGGTTTGTACAAAAGTGTTTAGCCCTTCGTCCATCCAAGTCCATTGGCGTTCATCGGAGTTGATAATCATAGGGAAGAAGTTGTGGCCTACTTCGTGCACTACAACGCCAATCATACGCCATTTAAGTTGGTCGCTATAGGTGCCATCTTCGTTGGGGCGCCCAAAATTAAAGCAGATCATGGGGTATTCCATACCAATGCTTGCTGAATGCACCGATTGTGCTACGGGGTATGGGTAATCTATGGTCATTCGGGAGTAGGTTCGGAGCGTATTGGCCACTGCTTTGGTAGATTCTTTTTCCCAAAGTGGGTTACCTTCTTTTGGGTAAAAAGACATGGCCAATGGTTTTTTACCATTTATATTAACCATTTGGGCATCCCAAATAAATTTACGGGAAGTTGCAAAGGCAAAATCTCTTACGTTATCGGCCTTAAAATGCCAGGTACTTGTTTTAGAAGATTTAGCTTTTTCTTTTTTAATAGCTTCGTCCTGGGTAACAATAATTATCTGTTTTTCGGAGTTTTTAGCTTTTTGGAACCGGTTGAATTCGGTGGATGTTAGTACTTCTTTTGGGTTTTGAAGCGCCCCTGTGGCCGCCACAATATGATCGGCCGGTACGGTAATTTCTACATCATAGTTTCCAAACACAAGGGTGAACTCACCTCTCCCTAAAAATTGTTTGTTTTGCCAGCCTTCAATA
>JALWRJ010000382.1 GCA_026994125.1 Cyclobacteriaceae bacterium
GAGTACAACGTTGTCCGCAAGTACCCACTGCGCCAAACAAGGCTCCTACAAGTGTCATTTCCAAATCGGCATCGGGGGTAACAATAATGGCATTATTGCCACCTAGTTCGAGCAATGATTTACCCAAACGGGCACCTACGGCAGCTCCTACTTTTTTACCCATTCGGATAGAGCCTGTTGCGGACACCAAAGGAACACGGGTGTCGTTGCTCATTAATTCGCCAATTTTATAATCGCCATTTACAATACACGAAACCCCTTCGGGTACGTTATTGGCAGCAAATACTTCTTGTACTATATTTTGGCAGGCCACACTGCATAAAGGCACTTTTTCGGAGGGCTTCCAAACACATACATCGCCACATACCCAGGCAAGCATGGAGTTCCAACTCCACACAGCTACCGGAAAGTTGAACGATGAAATAATACCAACCACACCAAGGGGATGGTATTGCTCGTACATACGATGGTTAGGGCGCTCGGAGTGCATGGTGAGGCCGTGCAATTGGCGCGACAAGCCTACGGCAAAATCGCAGATATCAATCATTTCCTGCACTTCGCCCAGCCCTTCCTGGTACGATTTACCCATTTCGTAAGATACGAGTTTACCCAAAGGCTCTTTATATTTACGTAAGGCCAGGCCAATTTGACGCACCACCTCGCCCCTTTTAGGTGCCGGTAGCAACCGCCATGTTTTAAAGCCCTCCTGAGCCGTTTTTATTACTTCATCGTACTCTTCGGGAGTAGCTTCGGTTACGGTACCTATGTTTTGGCCATCGGCCGGTGATACCGACTCAAGTTTATGGGTACCATTTTCTAACCAATTTGTACCGGTTGAAACACCTGCATTATGCGGCTTTACGCCCAACACTTTTAGTGCTTCTTGTATTCCAAATTTATCACTCATTTTTATTAAGGTTTAACTTGAGGCAAAGCTAGTGCTAAATGATTAGATTGAATAAAAAAAGGCCGGTTGAATTATCAACCGGCCTTTACAAAACCTATTGCCATACGTTCTGTTACCAGTCTATGGAATAATAGGTTTTGTCTCCATTTTCCATGACACCCAATAAAATAACTCGCTCTCCTTTAAGTTGCGGCATCAATCGCTTAAGTTGATCCACATTTTCGATGCGTGTTTTATCTATTTCGGTAATAATAAAGCCTTCTTCAATACCGGCTTCTTTCCATTTACCCTGGCCCAGCTTTTTAAGTTTAACTCCATATTTTATACCTAACTTTTCGGCTTCCTTAGTTGACACATTTTCAAATACGGAGCCCTCTACTTCGGCTTCCATAGCACGTTTTACTATTTTGGTGGTACCTGTGGTGTTTTTCAGGGTAACTACTTTTTCCATTTCGTTGGTACCTCTTAATAGTTTTATGGTTACTTTATCGCCCGGCCTGTGCCTGGCCACTAACTCTTGCAATTCAGAGGTATTGTTCACTTTTTTATCATCTACCCCAATAATGACATCTTTTTCTTTAATGCCGGCTTCTTCGGCTCCGCTTTCCTCCTGTACCGAAAATACATACACGCCTTGAACTACACTCAGATCTTCTTGTTTGGCCAGTTCAGCAGTAACATCGTTAATGCGAATACCAAGCAAACCACGCTGCACTACGCCAAATTCGAGCAGGTCATCGGCCACTTTTTTTACCAGGTTTACCGGAATGGCAAAAGCGTAGCCCGCATAGCTGCCGGTAGGCGAAGCAATGGCCGAGTTTATACCTATTAATCGGCCATTAATATCGATTAACGCCCCACCGGAATTTCCGGGATTTACCACGGCATCAGTTTGTAAAAACGACTCAATTTGATAATTGTTCTCATCTCTTAAAATACCAATATTGCGCGCTTTGGCACTTATGATACCCGCAGTTACCGTTGAGGTAAGGTTAAACGGATTGCCCACAGCCAACACCCACTGCCCTACTTTTACTTCATCGGAATTGCCATAGGGCATAAAAGGCAGCTCGCTGGCCTCAATTTTAATAAGCGCCAGGTCGGTGGTTGGGTCGGTACCAATAACCCTTGCATCGAAGCTTCGGTTATCGTTTAAAATAACTTCTACAGCAGCAGCATCCTCTACTACGTGGTTATTAGTAACAATATAGCCATCATCGCTTACAATAACGCCCGAACCGGAGCTTTCGCCAGGCCCTTGCTTATACCTGTAAAAGCCGTTGGATTTAATGGTAGCATTATAGGAAGACCTAATATGCACGACCGAATTAATGGCTAAATCTGAAATAGCTGTAAAATCCAATTCTTTAGGTACACTGGCGGCATAGGTTGTTTTAACTGCTTGCACGCCCAACTCTTTTTGGCGTTCCTGTATAGAATGATAGGACGCTCCTTCGGACAACTGTAGCCAGCGGGTGCTATTAATAGCCAATAAAGCACCTAAGAAGGCTACTACAAATACCAATACAAAACTTTTTTTGCTCATAATATTTTAATTTTTACATTCTTGATAACGTAATTAATTTTAGTGTGTTGCTTTATAAAGGTAAAATAATAAGCGTGGTTTATAAAGAATAAAAGGCAGCCCAAATAAGACTACCTTTTATTACTTAACCCGGTATTCTATATGCGAATACCATCACCAACATTATTTTACTTTTACTGAAGTTTTCATCACTTTTACTTCATCCTTAGGTAACACAATTTTAAGGATACCATCGGTGTATTCGGCATTTATTTTAGAACGATCTACAATATCGGGTAGTGCAAACGTTCTACGGAACGAACCATATTGAGTTTGGATAGAGGTAAATTCTTTACCTTCTTTTTTCTCCTCAAACTTACGTTCGCCACTAATGGCCAATACGTTTTCTTCTACATCGATATTAAACGATTTTTTATCGAAGCCGGGAACAGCAAAGTGCAGTTCGTAGGCTTTGTCCGACTCAAGTACATCTACGCTGGGAGAGAATTTCTCCATTTGCGTATTGTCGAAAGTTAAATCGTTAAAGAATTTGTCCATTAAACCATTTACAGTAGTTGGAAAATCGTTTCTGTTTTTATTATACCTTACAAGTGTCATAGCTTTAAAATTTTATAGTTCAACAATTGATTACACCCGTCTTATATTCAATACTGTGCCAAGCTGGATTTTATCTATTTTTGCGCCATTATGTCTTGTTTTTTATTTAACTCTTAAATTAAACAGACACTTTGTCTGCTTTTAATCTGTTTTATTTTATTTACCTTAGCATTTTGCAATACAACTTTTATGAATCAATCAAAAATTTTTAAGGCACTTGGGCCGGGAATTTTATTTGCCAGTACGTGTATTGGTGTATCGCACCTGGTGCAATCTACCCGGGCAGGAGCCATGTATGGATTTAGTTTTTTGGCCGCTATACTGTTAGCCAATTTATTCAAATATCCATTTTTTGAATTTGCCTCGCGCTACACGGGGGCTACGGGGACAAGTATTATTAACGGATATGCCAAAGAAGGCAAGTGGGTACTGGTACTGTACCTGCTTATTACCGTACCCTCCATGTTTACGGTTACCGCTGCTGTTACTTTTGTCACCTCGGGTCTTTCGTCTAATTTATTTGGGGTTGAGTTTGCTCATAATGGTTGGTCGGCCTTATTGTTGGGTTTTTGCATTTCCGTTTTGGCCATTGGCCGGTATAAACTGCTCGATAATTTGTTGAAATTGGTGGGCGTTGTATTAGTACTTACCACAATTACGGCCTTTATTACTGTACTTATTAAAGGCAGGCCTGCACCAGTAGCGGGGTTTGTGGCAGCGGACCCATTATCTGTACCGGGTATTGTATTTTTAATTGCTTTAATGGGTTGGATGCCCACCGCAGTAGATATATCTACCTGGACCAGCTTGTGGGCCGAAGCCAAAATAAAAGCAACCGGCTACCGCCCTACCATGCAACAAACATTAGCAGATTTTAACTTAGGATATTGGATTTCGGCCGTGTTGGCCATTTGCTTTTTAACTTTAGGTGCCTATGTAATGTATGGTTCGGGGCAAACCTTTGCAAATAGTGCAGGTGGGTTTGCCGGCCAACTGATAGATATGTTTACAGGTTCTATTGGCCAATGGAGCTACTGGGTTATTTCAGTAGCTGCTTTTTCGGCCATGTTTTCTACTACTATTACAGTGGTAGATGGCTATGCACGAGCCATCCAACGCACTACTTTTTTGCTTACTAAAAACCCTGCTACCGATACCGAGGGAAAGTGGGTATATGTATTTTGGACACTCTTGGTAGGGGTTGGCGGCTACCTGGTGGTGGCGATGTTCTTAAACAACCTAAAACAATTGGTGGATTTTGCTACCATTGTATCGTTTGTAATTGCTTTGCCGGCTGCTTACTTAAATTACCACACGGTTTTTTCGAACCAGGTACCCATAGCCGACCAACCTAAAAAAGGCATGAAGTTACTGGCCATTGCAGGCATGGTATTTTTAGGATTGTTTACCTTGTTATTTTTTGTTGTAAAAATAAACCCCGGTTGGATTGAAAATTTATAGGCAATTTTAAAGATTATTTTCGGTAAAGTTTTGCAATTAAAATTCAAGCTACTAATATTGCAGTCCGATTTGAAAAGCTGAATTAAATCCGGCCAAAATCGGGAAATAATATTCCTCCTTAGCTCAGTTGGTTAGAGCATCTGACTGTTAATCAGAGGGTCCTTGGTTCGAGCCCAAGAGGAGGAGCTTTTAAACCTCAGTTGCCTAACTGAGGTTTTTTTATGGGTTGTTGTTTCCAGTGAAGCACAGCCAATACCAGCAAGCCCAAGAGCCATGCCATAGGCAGGCAGGGAGGAGCTTTTAAACCTCAGTTGCCTAACTGAGGTTTTTTTATGGGTTGTTGTTTCCAGTGAAGCACAGCCAATACCAGCAAGCCCAAGAGCCATGCCATAGGCAGGCAGCGAGGAGTTTTTAAACCTCAGTTGCCTTACTGAGGTTTTTTTATGGGTTGTTGTTTCCAGTGAAGCACAGCCAATACCAGCAAGCCCAAGAGCCATGCCATAGGCAGGCAGAGTGGAGCTTTTAAACCTCGGTTGTTTATGAGATAGCCAAAATGGTTATATTAGCATTATTAACAACTTATACCATGAATAGAACAGCTATTTTTAGTGCGTTAGCCTTGCTATTAGCTTGCAGCACCAACCCTCCTACCGAACAAAAAAACAAAAACCAGAGAAATACCCGCCCTACCATTGCCGATGTTGAGCGAGGCATACGAGCCAACATTGAGGCCAAAACCAAAGAAGGCAACGGTTACTTTAATTTTAGTAAAGACACCATAGACTTAAGCCTGAAACTGGTTAGGGTACATACGGAATATTTATCTGTTCTTGGCCCGCATGAGTTTTTTGCCTGCGTAGATTTGGCCACTACCCAGGGTGACGTATATGATGTGGACTTTTTTTTATCGGGAGATAAAAACCAGATGAAAGTTACTAAAACCGATGTTCATAAACTGAATGGAAAACCTTATTACAGTTGGAAACAACGAAAGGATAAAACCTGGTACACAGTACCGGTAAAACAGTCATCGAATCGGTTACTGGGGGTAATTGAAGGCACCGACAAGTTTAACTTTACGTACAAGGTTAAACTACCTGATTTTACAGCACCGGCCAGCATTTGGATTCCTGTGGCCACAACAGATAGTTTTCAGACTATTTTAAACACCAAAATAAAAGCTGTAGGAAAACACCAATTAATTACAGATGCCACTTATGGCAATACTATATTATACGCCCAATTGCAACCCGAAAACAGTGGCCAGGAAATTAGCATTAACTACCAGGTGGTAAGGCACGAAAAATCGCCTTACGCTGAAACATCCCCTAACCTGGCACCCTACTTAAAAGCCACTCCCCTGCTACCGGTAGGCGATAGGTTTGGTGTGCTTGCAAACGAAATTATAGCTAAAAAACAAGCCAACTCGCCCCTTACAAAAGCCCGGGCACTGTACGATTACGTTATTGACAACGTGCGCTATGCCAAGCAGGGAAAGTACGGAACGGGCGATGCCAATTATGCCTGCGATTCCAAATCGGGTAACTGTACCGAATTCCATTCGTTATTTATTTCGCTGGCACGTTCGGCAGGCATTCCGGCACGATTTGCTGTAGGCGCAGCCATTCCTTCGGAGCGCAACGAAGGCGGAGTAGATGGTTACCACTGCTGGGCCGAGTTTTATGCCGAAGGTAAATGGTGGCCCGTAGATATAAGCGAAGCTAATAAATATACCGCCCTAGCTACTTATTATTTTGGACACCATCCGGCCAACAGAATTGAGTTTACCCAAGGCCGCAACATAGCCCCTGAGGTTATGCCTGCATCGGGCGCTGTTAATTTTTTAGCGTACCCTGTATTTGAAGTAGATGGGAAACCCGATTTGGTAAGCACTCAATTTATGTTTGAACGCGACTCAACTCAATTCATAGAATAGCTTCCATAAAAAAGCCCCAAAGATAAATCTTTGGGGCTTTTTTATATTTATACCTTAGCAGCTATTCGCTGGCTGTAGAATCAGCCGGATGCTCGCCATCAGTTGCAGTACTATCGGCAGAGTGCTCATTATTAGAAGGGTGTTCTTCATTAGAAGGGTGTTCTTCATTAGAGGGGTGTTCCTCATTACCTCCTGTATGCTCTTCCATCTGTTCGGTTTCTGTTTCATTTTCATCCGAACTTTGCTTTGAACCACAAGCACTTAAGGAAATGGCCATGATAAAGGATAATACCATGATTCCTACCATCAATTTTAGTTTGCTAAATAAATACTTCATAGTAATAATTTGTTAGATTAGTGTTAAGTCAGCTAAGTTAATAAATTAAATTTATAAATATTAGCAAATAGATGAGTTAATATTTATAAAAGACCCATCCCCATTATGTAAAAAACAAAAAATGTAGAATTAACCTACAGTGGAAACCCTATATTTTTATTTTTTGAAAAATGAAAATTCTTTCTAAAGTACTATTTAGCTTAAAAGAGCCGGTAGTTTTTTAGGATGTATGCGTATTTCTAAAAATCTACCCTTAATTTAGTAGCCATACAGGCAAATACTTGACAGTAAAACAGGTTCGATATTACATTTTCTTAAAAGATGTCATCTTGATGTCGTTAACTGCCTTTGGAGGACCGCAAGTGCATATTGCCTATTTTTTGGACAGGTTTGTAACTAAGCGGGGCTACCTTACCGAAAAGGAATTGTTGGAATTAAATGCCCTCTGCCAAATATTACCCGGGCCTACTTCTACCCAAACAATTACAGCGATAGGTTTTAGAATAGGAGGCCCAGGCCTGGCTTACCTTACGCTATTGTTTTGGGCGTTACCTGCCGTGGCTATTTTAATTTTTGTAGCCATTGCTCTTTCAACCTTTGCACATAAAGAGGAAATTTTACATTATATAAGGTTTATACAGCCTATGGCCGTAGGTTTTATAAGCTTTGCCGCTTATAAAATCACCTCCAAGGTAGTAGAATCTAAATCGGGCTTTTTGGTACTTTTTTTATCTACCCTGCTATCGTTGTACGCCAGTTCACCGTTTTTGTTTCCGGTGCTTATAATATTAGGAGGAGCGATTACAGCCTTTAAGTATAAACGGCAGCCCGAGCTGGAAAAAAATGAACCTTTAAAAATAATATGGACTAATTTTTGGGTATGGGCGGGGGTTTTGGTAACCGCAGGTGCTTTAGCCACTTTTACATCCTTCATACCAGTAAAATTATTCGAAAATTTTTATAGAAACGGATCACTCATTTTTGGCGGAGGGCAGGTGCTTATTCCATTGCTTTATACTGAATTTGTTTCGCTAAAAGGCTACCTTACATCGCCCGAATTTTTATCGGGTTTTGGATTAGCGCAAGCTGTACCGGGGCCGGTATTTTCGTTTAGTGCCTACATTGGGGCGCTTTCGGCACAGCAAATGAACATGGGCATTGCCGGCATGATAGCTGGTGGTTTGATGGCTGCCGCAGGCATATTTTTACCCGGTACCTTTTTAATATTTTTTGTAATTAGGTTTTGGGATGGACTTAAGCGCTACCGTATTGTACGGGCATCGTTGGAGGGCATTACAGCGGCCAGTTCGGGCATGGTAATAGCCGCAGCCTTAATTTTGCTGCGCCCTATTACGCCTGGTTTTATTAATATTGGGTTGCTTATTACTACCTTTGGTTTATTGCAGTTTACTAAAATTAAAGCTCCCTTAATCATTATTTCCGGTATTCTGCTGGGTTTTATTTTATAGTTTTTTGGGTTTATTCATTCATTATTCTTTCTTGCCTGGCAATGGAATTTTGGTGTATTATTTCGTAAATAGACTTTACAAAATCCGGGTGAAGGTTTTCCTCCTCGCCCTTCGAAGCCCTATCATTTAAAATATTTTCGTAGCGTCCTACTTGCAAGATAGTAACATTGTTCTCTTTTTTAGACTCGCCAATTTCATCTACCAGCGCCATTCGCTTGCCCAAAAGTTTAATTAGTTCATCATCTACTTTATCAATTTGGGCACGTAACTCTTGTAACGAAGCCACAAATTCATCGTTGGCAGACTCGGCTCTACGCCATACGATGTTATCCAAAATAGCCGAAAGCTTTTGGGGTGTTACCTGCTGTTTGGCATCGCTGAGGGCCTTATCGGGGTTAATGTGAGTTTCAATCATAAGCCCTTCCATTTGTAAATCAAAAGCTTTTTGTGCTACCGGTTCAATTAAGTTGCGCTTACCACCTATGTGGCTGGGGTCGCAAATAATGGGCAAGGCAGGCAGCAAGCGTTTTAGTTCGATGGGCAGTTTCCATTTGGGGTCGTTGCGGTATTGCGATTCGCTCATGGGTGAAAACCCCCGGTGAATGGCACCCAGTTTGGTAATGCCGGCTTGGTTAATTCGCTCCAATGCACCTATCCAAAGTTGCAAATCGGGATTGATGGGATTTTTAACAAACACAGGCACATCATAGCCGGACAAAGCATCGGCTATTTCCTGTACCGAAAAGGGGTTTACGGTAGTGCGGGCTCCAATCCAGAGGATATCAACTCCGGCTTCGATAGCCTGATGCACATGTTCGGCCTTGGCTACTTCGGTAGCTATTTTTAGTTTCGTATTTTGTTTTACTTTTTGTAGCCACGGCAGGCCTTTGGCGCCAACGCCTTCAAAAGTGCCGGGGCGTGTACGAGGTTTCCACAAACCTGCCCGATACACCATAGCCCGGTGGTCGTGTTGTACTTGTTGTGCTGTTTGGAGTACTTGTTCTTCGGTTTCGGCACTGCATGGCCCGGCTACTAATAAAGGCAGTTCTCTGGTTTCGGGGAACCACTGCTCCATGGGGTGAATGTTTAAGGTTATGTTCATTTTTTTAAAATGTTAAGGGGTATTGGGAATTAGTTATTGGTTATCGGGAATTGGTTATTGGGGTTTGGGTTTTTATCATTAAGTACTTTTCTAATTCTGTTTGTTTGGTGCATGGCTTCTCTTAGTGCTTCTTCGTTCTTATTTTTTATCATTGCTTTATATTTTTCTAAATTGCTAATATAAGCCGATAGCACATCGATTATATTATCGGCATTCTCGGTAAAAATAGGCGCCCACATAGCAGGCGAGCTTTTAGCCAGGCGCACCGTGCTTTCAAAACCACTACCGGCCATATCAAAAATAGTGGTTTCGCTGGGCTCTACCTCTAACACGGTTTGGCCAAGGGTAAACGAACTAATATGCGACAAGTGCGACACATAAGCAATATGCCGGTCGTGGTCGTGGCTATCCATAAATTTTGGCCGCATACCTAAGTGGTCAGTTAGTGCCAACACCTTTTCCAAAGCCCCTGTGGATGAGCGTTGTTTGTCGCAAATAATATTTACCTTATTGGTAAACAAATCGCTAAAGGCAGCTTCGGGGCCAGTATTTTCGGTGCCTGCAATAGGGTGGCAAGCTACATAGGCAGCCCTGTTTTTATGGTTTGCCACTGCCTCAGCTATATTGGCCTTGGTAGAGCCCACATCCAACACCACTTGCTTATTACCAAGCGCATCAAGCACAAGTGGCAACTGCTTTTTAGTGGCATCTACCGGAATGGCCAACACAATTACATTGGCTTGTTTTAAAACCCGTGCCATAGCAACTACTTTATCTACTATGCCTAACTCGAGTGCTTTTTGGGCGTGCAATGAGGATGCATCAGTGCCTATAACAGTAGCGGTAAACCCCGATTGTTTAAGTTTTAGCGCCATGGAGCCTCCTATAAGACCCAACCCTACGATACCAACGATATTTCCTTTGCTTTCCATTGTAAAATTCGATTGATAGCTAAATTAAAATCCTGCTCGGTAGAGCAAAGTGATAACCGGATAAAGCGATTGCCATTGGAACCAAACACTTCGCCCGGAGCTAAAAAAATATGTGTTTTATGTAAAATTTCATCAATAAATGTTCGTACTGTCTGGATATGTGAAGGTATTTTAGCCCATAAAAACATACCTACCTGATGTGGTTTAACCATACAGCCAAGATGTGCCAACAACTCTAGCGCCACTTTTTTACGCTGTACATACACACTATTGCGCTGGTTATGCCATGCTTGTGGTAAGCTAAGTGCTGATGCAGCCGCCTTTTGAACAGGCAAAAACATACCTGAATCCACATTGCTTTTAGCTTGCAAAACAGCATTGATGTATTGCCTGTGGCCGGCCACCATACCTACGCGCCAACCGGCCATGTTAAAACTTTTACTTAGCGAATTAAGCTCCAGCACATGCTCTTTGCTATCGTCTTGGTTTAAAATAGAACGGGGCGAATTATTTAGCACCAGGCTATAAGGGTTATCGTTTATAAGTAGGATATTATGCTTTTTAGCAAATGCCACCAGCTTAGCAAACAGCTTATTGGAGGCATTGGCTCCTGTTGGCATGTTGGGGTAATTTACCCACATTAATTTAACACCGCTAAGGTCTTGATTTTCAAGGGCTTCAACATCGGGTTGCCAGTGCTGCTCTTCCAGTAAATCGTACTCCATTACTTGTGCGCCCACCACCTTGGAGATAGCAGCATAGGCCGGATACCCCGGATTGGGCACCAATACCTTATCGCCCGGGTTTAAAAAAGCCAACGAAATATACATAATACCTTCCTTAGAGCCTAATAGTGGCAATATTTCGGAGTCGGTATTTAAAGACACCTGATAGGTGTTGGCATAAAATTTTTGCATGGCCTCTCTTAGTTCCTGACCGGAACGATAGGGTTGGTATGCATGGTTTCGTTCATCCATAGCTGCATTTACCAAAGCCTTAATGGTAGTGGTATCGGGAGGTAAGTCGGGTGAACCAATGCCCAGGTTAAGCACTTTTTTACCTTGGGCACGCATCTGTTCTATTTCCTGTAACTTAACTGAAAAGTAATATTCTTTTACTGCTTTAAATCTATCTGCTTTCTCAATCATTTTAGTATGGGTTTGTTTCCTTGGCAGTAGGTGCCTAAAATTTTTATATGGTTACAGCATTGGGCAAGTTCTTTTACTACTGAATGCAGTGTTTCAACCTTGTTAAAGATTACATCCAAGTGGATGGCGTACTCGTAAGGGTGACCAATAATGGGTACCGATTGGATTTTGGTAAGATTTAAGCCCTGGCCACCAATAATAGTCAATGCCCCTGCCAAGGCAGCCGGAGCATGTGGTAATATTAAACGCAACGAGGCTTTATTGGCCTCCAAAGCAGGCTCGGCTTTGGCTGCTATGGCTAAAAACCTGGTGTAATTTTTTTTATTAGTTTCGATTGAAGGTGCCAAAATTTTTAAACCATAGGTTTTGGCAGCCAGACTACTGGCTATGGCCGCAATACCCTTCAACTGTTTTTTGGCTATCAAGCGGGCACTTGCGGCTGTATCATCGGCCTCGGTTACCCGCCATTGCGGGTAGTTATCTAAAAATTGTCCGCACTGGCTCAGGGCTATTGGGTGCGATATTACCTGTTGGATGTTTTCGAGGGTTTCGCCCGGCATGGCCATTAATTGCATTTGGATGCGCAAATATTCCTCGCCTATGATGTGTAAATTATACTCTTCGAGCAACCCATAGTTAGGTAGCAAGCTACCTGCCAAGGTGTTTTCGATGGCCATCATTCCATAATTTACCTTCCCTTGGGCTACGGCTTGTGACATACCTCTAAAATCTCTAAACTCGGCCAGTTCAATTTTATGATTACCAAAGTATTGGCGGGCAGCTACATCGTGAAAAGCAGCTTTTACACCTTGTATTCCTATTTTAAGTTTCCTTGTGTTCATTTTTATTCATAAAAAAAGCCCCGGTATGTACCGAGGCTTTAGATCTATATAGTTTTTTTACATATACTATCTCTTTAACCCCGGTGCTTTAGCCCAGAAGTAAAAAAAGAAATAGTTAAAATATGTAGTCGTTTTCATCATCGAGTTTCAAAGGAGCACTAAAGATTTATTAAATCAAAATTTTAGAAGTAATTTATAAAAATTCAGTTTTACAAAGCTTTAGCACTTTGTAAAAACTTAGTAGGTTTGTACAAAAAAAACAAAATGAAACACACTTTTTTATCAACCTTATTATTTCTATTAATTTTTACCGCTTGTACTAAGAATGGTGAGCCTCAACCAGAAGAGAAAAAAATAAACTATTTTACTTATAATAATGATACATTCGAACTCAAAGGAGGGCTAATTGACAATTATGAATACGGTAATAATAATGAAAAAAGAGCTCATGACATATTCCTGTACTCCCCAACTATCTCACTAGTTTCAAATCCTTTTATTCCAAACCAATTGGTGCCATCTGGCGAAGGAGCTTATGTTTTAATTTCTGCTGTCTCAGATCTTACTGATGATATTAAAGAAGGAACTTATACGTATGGAATAACTGAAAATTACAATGTTTGGGGAGGAGAGTTTCTTATCGACCCAAAATATTCATCATCTTCAAAAGAAGAGTATGAGCTTTTTAAAAATGGCGAGCCAATGGTAATAACTGTTGATGGAGATATTTACTCAATTGATTTTGATTTAGTAACCGAGTCTGGAAAAGCTATTAAAGGTAATTACACTGGAAAAATCACCCAACAATAGAAGACTTAATTATCCCTGTAAATTTAAAACTTACATTTAAAATTGCAGGGATAATTATTTTCCTAAATGAGATATGAGTTGCACTTCTGTGCCACAGCCCTACCCTCATTAATGGCCCAAACCACTAAACTTTGCCCTCTGCGGCAGTCGCCAGCTGCAAAAATACCGGGCACATTAGTTGTGAAATCACCATAATTGGCCTCTATATTACCTTGTTCAGAAAGGTTAATGCTTGCTTGTTTAAGTACTGCTTGTTCTGGGCCTGTAAACCCCATTGCTAGAAAAACCAATTCAGCCTCAATAATTTGCTCAGTGCCCGGCACTTCCTGTGGAACAAACCTTCCTTCGTGTTTTATCCATTCAATTTGCGTTGCAACTACACCTTCAAGTTCATCTTGCCCCAAAAACCGTTTGGTCATTACTTCATAGGCGCGGGGGTCTACTCCCTGTTTGGCCTTGGCTTCTTGCTGTCCATAATCCAATTTGTAAATTTTGGGGTACTCCGGCCAGGGGTTATTATCAGCTCGGGTTTCAGGTGGCATCGGCATAATTTCTAACTGTTTTACCGACTTACACCCTTGACGTAAAGCAGTGGCTACGCAGTCAGTACCTGTATCTCCACCACCAATTACCACCACATTTTTTCCTTTGGCGTTGATGTAATTATTGTCATCGTGATTGAAATTTAATAAACTTTTGGTAGTTTGCGTGAGGTAATCCATTGCAAAATGGACTCCTTCCAAGCCTCTACCTTCTACCGGCAAATCTCTTGGCGTGGTGGAACCTATAGCAATCACAATGGCATCATAAGTTTTTTGCAATTCTGCTATGGAAACATCTTTGCCAATTTCAGTACTTGTTTTAATTTCGATACCTTCATCTTGTAAAAGCTGCAATCTGCGATCTACTATTTTCTGTTTATCAAGCTTCATATTAGGGATACCATACATCAGCAATCCTCCAGCCCTATCGGCTCGCTCATAAACAGTAACTGAATGACCCATTTGATTCAGTTCATCAGCAGCAGCTAGCCCTGCAGGCCCCGAGCCAATAATGGCTACTTTTTTACCTGTTCTGGTATTAGGTGCATTCGGAGTAATCCACCCCTGCTCAAAGGCATGTTCTATAATAAAGTATTCGTGATTTTTTATAGTTACGGGTGGTTCGTGGATACCCAAAACGCAAGCACCTTCGCAAGGTGCAGGGCATACACGGCCAGTAAACTCAGGGAAATTATTGGTTTTCATTAATAATTTAAATGCCTTTTGCCACTGGCCTTTGTAAAGCATATCGTTCCAGTCTGGAATTAAATTATACACCGGGCATCCCGAAGCTCCACTTGGTAAATTAGCACCGGTATGGCAAAAAGGAACGCCACAATCCATACAACGAGCGGCTTGACACTGGATGGCTTTTTTGGCCATTGGTTTATGAAATTCATTCCAATGCTGTACCCGGTCTAATGGAAGTTCATCCACTAACTCTTCACGGTTAATTTCTAAAAAGCCTGTTGGTTTTCCCATTTTGTTTTATGTTACTGGTTAATAGTTAATGGTTAATGGTTAGTTGCGCCTTCAATAAAACGGCTTTGTAATCACGAGGCATTACTTTGATAAACTTTTTAAGTTCAGTTTTCCAATTAGCCAGTATTTCCTTCCCTTTTACCGAATCTGTATGCTTAACGTGTTCGTTGATGAGGGATTTTAACACTTCCTCATCTTTAGCATTCAATGGATCGATA
>JALWRJ010000383.1 GCA_026994125.1 Cyclobacteriaceae bacterium
ACTAAGGGTATCAATAAGTTGAAGGTTTTTATTTATAGTGGCCAGATCGGGTATTTGTTGCAAGCTCTCCCAGGGCTTGGAGTTTACCAGGTAATTCCAGGTTTGGGTTATAGATTTGGTTTCGTATACCAAAGCTGCATTGGAGGTAACCAGGCTCCAGGATTTAAAATCCTTTTTACGCGTTACATAACTAAACACAAAATACGAAGCTACCAGCAACAGTACCCCTACAAATATCCATTCCGGTTTTTTCACACTTTGATTATTTATTGTTGCAGTCAAAAATAGAACACCTTAGGCTAAGAACGAATTTTGGTTTTAGAAATTTGTAATATTGTTTTAAAACAACGTATATACGAATGGAAGAACGCTCGTTTAATTTTAAATCGAAGGATGGTTTGCAGCTCTATGGGCATGCCTGGGACATAAGCAAGCCCACAGGTGTGGTTTGCATGGTACATGGCATGGGTGAACATATACAGCGCTACCACCATGTGGCGCAGGCTTTTGGCCGGGCTAATCTGGCCTTTTGGGGATTCGATTTACGTGGGCATGGCCACTCGGAAGGTAAAAAAGGGCACACTCCTTCTATTGTTCACTTTTTTGATGACATTGAAGCCTTTTTATTGGAAGTAAGAACCACACATCCGGATATACCGGTAATTTTGTACGGGCACAGTATGGGCGGTAATTTGGCTCTTAATTTTATGTTGCAACGGCCGTCCAAAGAAACATCTCTTGGTGTTATAACGTCTCCCTGGCTAAGGCTTTCACAGCCACCTACCGGACTAAAACTTTGGATGGCCAAGTTTGGTGCTAGGTTTATGCCGGCTTTGGCACAGCCCAATAGGTTAGATATAGCCGATATTTCGAGTGTAAAAGAAGAGCAAGAAGCCTATGCCAATGACCCGCTAAACCATGACCGCATTACGGCAGGGTTGTTTATGGAAATTAATGGTATGGGTGCAAAAGCCATTGAAATGGCCGGCACACTACAAACCCCCATTCTTTTAGCCCATGGTAGCGAGGATGCCATAACTTCGGCCAGCGCCAGTGAGGAATTTGCCCGGGCAGCTCCTGAAAACATGGTTGATTTTAAGCTTTGGATTGGCCTGCGGCACGAAACCCATAACGAGCATACTAAAGAAGATGTTATTGGATTTTATGTGGATTGGGTGGTTGGGAAGTTAAGGTCATCTTAGTGCGCTAGTAGGGATCTGATGCGGGTAATCAATTAGAGTTCTTAATAGGAGACGCTTATTGGTGTATGGAGGTTGTTTTAATCTCATCAGAGTCCCTTAGCAGGTGACTCTGATTGAGGATAATAAAACAGGTATTCTGAAACGACTATTTAATTAATCTACAGGTTATCCTATTTCGATTTTTTCTTAATCAGCTTGTTTACTTTTTCCTCCTGGCTTTTGATCATTTCCTGAATTATCTTTTCGTCAGAGGGCGGGTTTATTGCTTTTTTTACTTCTTGAATAATGTTAAAATCGGTTTCGGCCGGACCTACAAAAGATTCAGATTGGTAATTTCCCCAACTTTTAGGAGAAGCCGTTACATATTTTAGCTTTTCGGGCTTATCTTGTTCGGCTGCCATAATAATCACTTCTGAATCAACCGCCATGTAAGCCCTAAATTCCTTTTCTCCGGTTTCGGCATTTTTTTGATAGTATGCATTATAAAAAGGGGTTAAATCGTACAGTACAATAATTTTATATTTGGTTGCCCACCAGTCATCCATTTTATTGTATTTACCTTCTTTTACAGGGATTTTTGAATAATCAACGGCCTCAAATACATCCACCCCAAACCCTTCGGCTAATTGATTGGCTGTTGCCTGAGCCAGGACATCTAACGATTGTAGAGGTTCGTATCGTCCTTTAATAGTAGCAGCAGTAATGCCTTCGGCAAATGGCTTTGGGTTTGTTTTTAAATTGGTGCTTCTAACCAAAACCCCCACTTTGTTGCCATCTGCTTTAATTCTCTCAAGGCGCTCTATAAACGATTCTTTTTTTACTTTTACTTCTGGTTTAGCCGATGCAACATCTGCCCCGGCCTCTGAGGGCCTGCCTTCAAAAAAATCTACCTCCGGAGCCAAATGCATAGAATCATACGCAGCAATTACACTTTTTTGATAATTGCTCATTTCTTTTGGTTTTGTCCTGGGCTTGTAATTGGCTTTTAGCTCGTAATAAGTAATTGTTCCCGGATTTTGATCATCGTACCATTTATTATATTTTTCAAACATTAGGTCTTCAAAATAAGTAACATTGGCTAAGTTTCTTTTATACCCTTTTTCCTTATTTCTGATTTTGGTTGAAAGGTCTTCATAATCCGCAAGCAAATCAGCCAGCCCTTCGCGCCCGTCATAATATGCTCGTTCGTTTAATTTATAGGTTACATGTAGCAACGACCAACGCGCTGGTGTTGGTTCGTAATGACCATCCAAACGATACCCAAGCTTCGTATTGGTTGGATCTGCTACGGTATCGACAATCCAAATTTCGCCAGCCGGGGTAAATTCGGGCAAACCCATTTTATGAATAGCTCCCTGCGTAAAGTTTACCATCCAGGTTCTTTTGCCGTCTATTTGTACGGGTGTGTAGAGCCTGCTATTTGCAAAATAGGCTTTTATATCTTTTTTAGAAATGCTTTCAGGCTCAACATCTGTATAAAGTGAGAAATGCAGTGGAATTTCATCGTCACTCATATCGTTCATAGCCGCAAAAGTAATTAGCCCCTCTTTTTTTTCTCCTGCATTAGTAATATACCAACCAGGAAAGGCTTTACCAAAATTCGCTTCAGATTGCAGTTCATTAATTTTTGTTTCTTGCTCATTTTTTTTAGCCATTTCATCTGCTTGTTGTGCAGCTGCCATTAACCCCGCTAACTTACCCGGCTTCTTGTTTTTTGCAGCTTCAATCGCATTGTCGTATCCTTCTCCTTCTATTAAAATTTCGTCTCCTAAATACCAACTTGCATCTGTTTGAATGCAGTGTTTTAAGGTCATTGTAAAGCTACCTTTTTTAGCCTTACAGTCCAGGACAATATTGGCAATTTTAACAGGAGATTCTTCTATTGTTTTTACATTAATTTTTTTTACCTCGAACTCTACCTTGCTTTCCCAAAGTGTTTTCACATCTTCTTGAAGTTGAGCGAAGTTTTCCTTTGTACCTTTTTCTATTTTTTCTTTTGAATACCCCCCTTTTTCCATCAGGTACTTCTGTGCAGCTTGGTCTGGCATGTAGTATCCAATGTAATTAGGTCTTAAAAAAGGCTTTAATTTCTTTACAAATTTTTCAACATCGTATGTTTTTAATTGCTTTTGAGCCAACAAAGTTTGGCTTGTAGCAAGTAAGCCGAAAATGAGTAATACACTAAAATTTTTCATGTTTTTAACAGGTTAAGTTAATAGACCCAACCAAAGTAGAAAAATTGCTTTATAGATGCCACCGGCATTTTGTGAACACCTGTAAAAACTTTGTGTATGCTTGTATTTTTTTTGTGAACGAAAAGCTATAAAACCTAAATTGCTGCCAACTCCGCCTTTACAAACCCCATTAATTCTTGAATGTAGGCTCTGCTAAAATCAAATTTAATACCGGCCGCCTTGTAAATATCTGGAATGGATTTAGTGTAACCTAATTCGAGTGCCGCTTTGTAACCGGCTAACCCCTTAGCTTTGTCTTCTTTATAATTTTTCCACATGGCAATGGCTCCTAGTTGTGCCATGCCATACTCTATGTAGTAAAAAGGAACTTCGTAAAGGTGAAGTTGTTTTTGCCATAAATAGCTTTTGTTCTCATCCAATCCATCCCAGTTGGTAATGGTATCAGAAAAAGCTTCAAAAATTTGAAGCCAAGCCTGCCTACGCTCTTCATGGGTATGGTTGGGGTGTTTGTA
>JALWRJ010000384.1 GCA_026994125.1 Cyclobacteriaceae bacterium
TTTTTACCCAGGTTATACGATTTTACTTTTTGCCCGGCAACCGTCATAATATCCAACACAACTTCGCTAGAGGTTGTTAAATTATAATCAATGGTTACATTACCATTGGATGGAATAGGGTATATATTATATCCAGTAATTTCACTCGCTTTTTCAATACCCAGGGGTTCGGTTTGGATATACAAGTTATCGATAGCCCAACCCCAACCGGTATTCTGTGCGTTGGAGAACATTCTAAAACGAACCAATACCGTATCGCCCACATTAAATTTGCTTCTTAAATCAAGGGTATGGCTTACATAATACGAACCATCTAAGGCAGAAGAACCATTATCGAAAGCATCTTTCCAGTTGGCATTATCCGATGCATCATACCCATCTGCTAAAGGCAACCAGCTTAATCCGTCTTTGGTAGCTTCTACCACTACATAATCGTTAAAAGTTGCATCTCCAAAAACAGATCCGGCATCACCGGGTTCTATCACGGCTATATCCTCATAATATATATTGCTATTGGTTCCCGATACCTTTATGGGTACGGTAAGAATAGCTTTATCATTACTGTTATTGCTATAATCGTGGGCTGTTTGCAAGGCCATATTGCCCGTAGGTGTAAACGGAGTGATCATAAAATTACCCAGCGAAAAATTCGCAGAGCTTTCCATAAACTCCATCATTGTTTCGGTAGTACTACCTAAGCTTAAATGCTCCAGGGTTTGATCATCACTAAATACAGGTAAATTTGCAATATAACTAACAAGTTTTACTTTTTTAGAACCACTACTAATGTTAGGAATAGATACTGTAGCCTCTCCTACCCCAACATTATAGATGGTTTTCTGGTTTACATTATCAATATACACTTCTACCGAATCGTATGCTTCGGCTACGTCAAATTTAAGTAGAAAATCGCGCTGAGGAGAGGTACCTGCAAAGGTTATATCCGGCCCTTGCTTAAAGGCTGTTTGGTCGTTATCAACAGTAGCTGTCCAAATACCTCGTCCATGGGTAGCAATTACAATTTGATTATCCTGGCCTTTCATATCCCAAACAGCCACCCGTGGCATATCATGAACCAGCAACTGCCAACTAGCTCCATTATCTAACGATTCAACAATACCAATATCGGTACCTGCCCAAATTTTATCGGGGTTATCGGCAAATACATACAAACAATATACGGCCACATCCGGGAACCCATTGCTGCTTACTGTATTTGAGTTAAACCCACTAATATCTTCCCAAGTTTGTCCCAAATCGGTGGTGCGCAAAATTTTAGGTCGCTGAGCTTGCGAAAATAACACATAGGCTGTGTTAGGTTCGGTGGGGTGCGAAGCCAACTTAGTAATAGTTCCCGAACTTAAATCAGTAAAAGCAGTAGCTGTAAAACTTGCTGCCTGGTCGGTCGATACAAATATTCTTCGGTCGCTTACATTAGATATACCGCTTCCTGCCCAAACAATATTGGGGTTTGCTCGAGAAACCTCCACATCTAAAAAGGTGCTAGCTCCTCCCCATTGGCTGGTAATAGCCGTTTTTTGCCAGCTTCCACCAAAATCTTCCGACTTAAACACTCCATCCGATGAAACGGTATATATAACATCGGGGAGTTTTTTTGAGTTTGCTAGTTTAGAAATAAATGGATGCGACCCCGTAAGCCCACTGGTAGCCGAAGTAAAACTAGCCCCACCATTGGTAGAGCGCCTAAATCCATTGTTTTGAGAACCCCCAATTAATAAATTGGCATCGTTATTATTCCAAAGGGCTTCAAATCCATCACCTCCAATTCTAAAATTGTATGCAGTTGTGGCATCGGCATTATCATCCGATTGCCAGGTACCATTATCCTGCATACCTCCAAAATAGGCATCGGCTCCCGGTTTTTTATCGGCTCCATAAAACTGACCGGTATTGTAGGTATTCCCCACCATAGTCCAATCGCCTTGTGTTACGCCCGGGTCAGTAGATGTTTTAGAAATAAATGGACCGCCATCATTCGAAAGTAAAATCCTGAATGTTTTATTGGCTGCATCTTCTTTAATGGCTACAATACCGTGCTGGTCGGGGTGTACATCTACACCAAAATTATTAAAAGCATTCGTGCCATCATAATCTCCGTAAGGGTCGGCCGCAGCTTGGGTAGTAGCATCGTTTACAGTAACATTGGTAGCGGTTATAGCTAACGTAGATGCCGGCAACCCAGCAGCATCCCAGGTAGCACCCGGAGTAAGTACCGGCCAAAAAAAGTACATTTGCTTAAACACGTGGCCACCTGCCGTAGCAATGTTGGCATCGGGGGTGGTAGCATTATACGCCACATTATTTACATAAATATATTCTCGGCTGTGCGTAGAAGCATCACCATCCGTATTTTGTTCAATCAAATTAAACACCCCATCTACTTGCTGGTCTCTAAACGACACCATTAATTGCTGATTATTATCCGTATCCCAAACTTCAAAAGGCACATCAACATAATCCTGATAGGTATAATTGGCATCGGGCACCCCCGAACCTTGACCGGCAGGCACGGTAAAACGGTGTGCTTTTTGCGACAATCCAGGCCCAAACCTAAACTCAACATTGGTTCCATTGGCATCGCTACCCACTTCTAAAGCACCCCCAAAAGCCGATGCCCCAAAATTAACAAAACTCATAAAAGCTTCGCTTCCGTTTTCATTTACTCCGTAAGTGGTTACGGTAGAAGTGCCAGAACCACTTAAAGTAACCTTTAACACCGGTACGCCACCTATATATACAACATCTGCATCGTAGGGCGAACATAAAACTATATTATCGTACCAGCCTTGCCCACCAAGAAAGTTAGCAGCTGTACTATTAAAAGACACATCTACCAAATTCCAGGTCGCTCCGGCATCGTCCGAAACATATAAATCCGAACCCGTACCGGACACATCTCCCTCAGCCGAGGCAAAAAGGCGCGAAGTATTTACCGGAGAAACAGCCATTTCAATGCGTCCTGAAGGGCTCATACCTGTAGCTGATAAGCTCCAAGTATCTCCCGCATCGGTTGATTTATATACCCCTTGCCCATTGGCTGTAGCATAGAGCACATTAAAATTACCGGGTGTGGCCACCAATTGTTGAAACCTTCTACTGGTGGCATTGGTTAATAATGGGTTCGTCCAGTTTTGGCCACCATCAGTAGTTTTCCAAATGCCCGATTCAAAATCGGTGGTATTGCTGGTACATACAAGTACCGTATTTTCATCGTTAGGGTCAACAATTACCCGGCTAATGTTCATAAAATCATTATTACCGGCCGTAGAAGCTATTTGCGTCCAGGTCTCGCCTGCATCGGTCGATTTAAACAAGCCATTACCGGTAATTAAATCTACTCCACCCAAGCCACCTTCGCCTGTGCCAGCATACAATACTTGCGTATTTGATTCGGCTAGTGCAATGGAAGTAAAGGCAATATTGGGTAGGTCTTTGGTTTTTTCTACCCAGGTGGTTCCTCCATCAGTAGTTTTCCATATACCTCCGCCAACCGAGCCGGCTAGCCAGGTATTATGGGTAGCGTCATCGGGCAAAACTACTAATGCACGGGTACGCCCGGGCACATTGGCAGGCCCTCGCTCGGTCCAGGTAATGGCATTTGTAGCAGTGGTTTTTGCCGAAGCCGAAAAGGCTTTCATTTCAAGTTTTGCTTTTTGCAACGCTTTAATGGCATAATTAGCCTCATAGCGAGGTTTTTGCTCGCCCTCCCGGGTACGAATACCTTGCTGGAAAAGAGCAAATTCATCAGGGCTGTCGTATTTATGATACCCTTTGGCTCGTTGCTCTTTTTTAGAAGCTACTTGTTGTTGCCAAATTTGATCAGATGTAAGTTCATCCTTAACAGCATTTTTTTGTTGATAAAAACTTGTATAAACCCCT
>JALWRJ010000385.1 GCA_026994125.1 Cyclobacteriaceae bacterium
TTTCTAGGCAGTTTAGGTGGGTTTGAAATCTTCGTTATCATCTTTGCACTTTTACTTTTGTTTGGCGCCAAAAAAATTCCCGAACTGGCACGTGGTATGGGCCGAGGTATTCGCGAGTTTAAAGATGCCACTAAAGAAATTAAGGACGAAATAGAAGACGGCATTAGCGAAAAACCTAAAAGCTAGTATTTGAAAGGGGTACAACGTACCCGTTTCCATCTGGTATGAGAAATCTGTTGTTTCTTATTTTTTTACTATCCGGCCAAGTATTGTTGGCTCAACAAGAGGTGGATTTGTTTATCGAAAACACCACCTACGATTTAGTACAGGATAGGCTCAGTTGCATTGAGCAGGACATCCCCCTCCACTTTAACGATAAAGTATATGGCTTTGTAACCTACTTTGCCATCCGCAACCGGGCTTATACTAAAATGGTGGCAGCCAGGGCCTCTTACTATTTCCCTATTTTTGAGCAATACCTTAAAAAATACAATTTACCACAAGAACTAAAGTACCTGGCCATTGTGGAATCAGGACTAAACCCACAAATTATATCCAGGGCCGGTGCCGGTGGGCTATGGCAATTTATGCCCTACACCGGATCAATGCACAAGCTCCACCAGGATTTTTACATCGATGAACGCTTTGACCCTTACAAATCGACCGATGCAGCCTGCCAATATTTAAGCAGCCTATACCAAATGTTTGGCGATTGGGAACTAACCCTGGCAGCCTACAATTCGGGGCCGGGCAATGTGCGCAAAGCCATCCGAAGGTCGGGCTATAAAAAAAGTTTTTGGGAAATTTACAACTACCTACCCCGCGAAACACGCTCCTATGTACCCCAGTTTGTGGCGGTAACCTACACCATGCACTACGCACAGGATTACAACCTGCTACCCGAGGAGCCCGCCTACCCCATCGCCCACGATACCCTGCTGGTAACAGGGTATGCCAATTTAAAAACCCTGGCTCAAGCCCTGCAAATTTGCTACAGCGATTTGCAACAACTAAACCCAAATATTAAACAGTTTGGCATAAAAACACAACAGCCCTACCCGGTTAAACTACCTGCCGATGTTATTGAAAAAGCCCGCCAACACAGAGATTCGTTGCTGCAACTGGCCGCCCAACAGGGCAAAAAGGAACTGGAGTACCTGGCACGCAACACCATAGGAAGTACCTACGGACGCGAAAAACATAGCTACAAAGTAAAAAGTGGCGATGTATTGGGTAGCATTGCCCAAAGGTACCACGTGCGGGTTTCCGATATTAAAAAATGGAACCGCTTGCGAGGAACCACCATAAGGGCAGGGCAATACCTGAACATTTGGACTTATCCAAACACCAAAATTACTCCTGTGTATAAACCTGTAACACAAAAATTACCAGATCTGGATTATACCGGAAAAAAAACACATACCGTACAACCGGGCGATACCCTCTGGGATATATCAAGAAAATACAAAAACCTGGACATTGAAAAAATTAAAGCGCTCAACAAACTAAAATCTAACAAGCTTACCCCGGGACAAATTCTAATAATAGGCTAATAGCGTTTGTTTTTAACTTTTTAATAAGCAAACCCAATTTATAATAGTATCTTTATGGTGACAACCAAATAGATGAATATGCTAAAAAAAATCTTAAAAACAGGAGGTGTTTTTTTTCTAATTTTACTTGTTTCGTGCGATAAAGAGGCCCTAAACGAACGTCTTTTACCCGAAGCCCAAGGAAAACCGGGCGAACTTTTTATCGTGATGGATTCTATACAGTGGAAAGGTGACTTGGGCCAGGCATTACGCAATATACTGCTTACCTCTGTACCCGGTTTACCACAAGACGAACCCTCATTTAAAATTCATTACATAGAACCCACCAAGTTTAAATCTTTTTTAAAACAAGTTACCAATATATTGTTTGTGGCCACACTGGACAGCAAAACCAAAGGTGGTGTAACCGTACGCAATTACATCACTCGTAAATACATAGAAGACAACCCCGACAAATACCGGATTTCGCAGCAAGATGTATATGCTAAAAACCAAACGGTACTCTACTTGTTTAGCGCTACTCAAGATAAGCTGTTGGATAGAATTAATGAAAACGAAGCATTTGTACGCGATTATTTTAACCAGGTTGAAAAGAAAAGAGTAATACAAAAGCTATTTAAATCGGGCGAAAAGAAAGGTATAACAGAAGTTTTGCTAAAAAAACATCACTTCCACATGCGTATTCCTAACGGGTACAGGCTCGAAGACAACGTACCCGGATTTGTATGGATTCGACAACCCGGCACAGCCGATGGAACCATTGATAAAAATATTTTTATTACTTCCCAGGTGTATAGCAACGAATCCATCTTTAAAAAAGAACAAATAGTTGCCTGGCGCAACCAAATAACCCGAGAAAAAATATTTGAAGATCCCGAAATGATTGGGTCGTACATGGAAACAGACACCATTCATATACCGGTGGCCTACAAATCGATTGAACTAGGTGGTAATTTTGCCAAAGAAATAAGGGGCATCTGGAAAACCCATACCAATGGAATAGGAGGGCCTTACCTGGGGTATGCTGTACTCGATAAAGCCTCCAACACCGTATTTTATATCGATGGATTTGTAGTAAGCCCCGGCAAACCCAAGCGTGAATCAATGCGCGAATTGGAAGCCATTATCAGCACCTTTAAAACGCAAAGTCAGGCCGAAGCTATACAAGCTAAAAAGAAAAAAACACCCTAATTTTTTAATTGTTACTGCCATGAAACTCAAAATTAATAAGCAAGATGCCCTTGATTACCACGAACAAGGACAACCCGGCAAGATTGAAGTAGTACCCACCAAGTTAATGGATTCGCAGCTCGATTTAGCACTGGCCTACTCGCCCGGTGTAGCCGAACCTTGCAACGAAATTGCCAAAAACAGCGAAGATGTGTACAAATACACCGCTAAAGGTAACCTGGTAGGCGTTATCTCAAACGGCACAGCCGTCTTGGGCTTAGGCAACATTGGCCCCGAAGCCTCCAAACCGGTGATGGAAGGAAAAGGTGTTTTATTTAAAAAATTTGCCGGCATAGATGTATTTGATATTGAACTCAACACCACCGACCCAGATGAATTTATAAAAATAGTAAAATCGCTGGAACCCACTTTTGGAGGTATTAACCTGGAGGATATCAAAGCCCCCGAAAGCTTTAAAATTGAAAAAGCCCTGAAAGAGCAAATGAATATTCCGGTAATGCACGATGACCAACACGGTACCGCTATTATCTCGTCTGCTGCTCTGTTAAATGCGCTCGAACTCATTGGTAAAAAAATCGACAAAATAAAACTCGTAGTAAATGGAGCCGGGGCGGCTGCCATATCCTGCGCCAAACTGTATAAAAGCCTGGGTGTTAAACCCGAAAACATTGTGATGTGCGATAGCAAAGGAGTTATCCGTGCCGACCGCCAATCGTTAGACGAATCTAAACAGGAATTTGCAACCCAACGCGATATATACACCCTGGCCGATGCCATTAAAAATGCAGATGTGTTTGTAGGGCTTTCGGTAGGTAATGTACTTTCACCCGAGCACTTAAAATCCATGGCTAAAAAACCCATTGTTTTTGCCCTGGCCAACCCCACACCCGAAATCAGTTACGAACTAGCCATGGCTACCCGTAAGGATTTGCTTATGGCCACCGGGCGTTCCGACCACCCCAACCAGGTAAATAATGTGCTGGGGTTTCCTTATATTTTTAGGGGAGCTATGGATGTAAGAGCAACCAAAATAAACGAAACCATGAAACTGGCAGCGGTAAAAGCCATTGCCCAATTGGCCAAAGAACCCGTACCCGATTTGGTACTCAAAGCCTATGGCGACCGCACCCTGGCTTTTGGTTCGCAATAC
>JALWRJ010000386.1 GCA_026994125.1 Cyclobacteriaceae bacterium
GCCTTATCGATTCCATATTTATAAATTTATGATAGCATAAACATAATAATACATACCAATAATATTAATACATTGATATTATTATGCCATAAAAACATAAGTTTATATTTACTTTCTTCTCCCAATAAGCATTCGATCTACATACCCTTAAAGCTATTTGATGGAACATAATTAATGATACCTGGTTTTAATCTATTCCATTACTAAATAGATCCTGTTGAAAACGTCTTTCTTACGCTCAGTAAATTTAGGAATTAAGCTGTGTTGGATTGAAAAAACACGGGGTTAAAGTTTACAAAAAACAATTGCTCGGTGGCACGGGTAATGGCGGTGTACAACCAACGCAGGTATTCGCTATTTACTTGCTCATCGGTTAAATAGCCTTGATCTACAAAAACCGATTTCCATTGCCCTCCTTGCGACTTATGGCAGGTAACTGCATAGGCATATTTTATTTGCAGTGCGTTTAGGTAAGGGTTCGCTCTCAGTTCTTTGTGCAATTGCTTTTTAGAAGTAACCTCGGGATAGTCTTCTAACACGCGTGCGTACAACTCTTTGTTTTGTTCGGGGCTTAAAGCCGGGGTGTGCGTATGCAGGGTGTCTAAAATTACTTTAGCTTCAAACGGCTGGGCACCAGGAATATCTACCAATTGTAGTTCTAACGTAGCAAACCTAAACCCATACATTTCTTCGGTATTAATAATTTTCTTCACCCATACATAATCGCCATTAGCTAAAAAACCGGAGGGGGTATTATCGGGCACAAAATGGTAATTATTACGCACTACCATCAGGTAATCTCCAGCTTCTATTTCATCTTGCCTGTATAAAATAGCCGTACGGATATGCTTGTTGTAAAGCACCGCAGATTTGTTTGACCTGCACACCACCATGGTTTCCTCGGGGCCAAATTTATCGTAGCTATAGCGCAATCCGTCTTCCAGCTTTTCACCTGTCATTTTAAACACATCCTTAAATCCTTGCGTTTGTAAGCAAATGGTAGGAGTGTTTTTTTTTAATTGATTGCGCAACCGGGTGGCATTTAGCAAAATACCCGAGTCAGCTTGCTGGCGCATTACCTCGGTAAGTTCTACCTTTAACACTTCTTTTTTAAAGAATGAAGCCAGTAAATGGCTATCTAAGGCAGGGCTATCGAGCTGCCCCACCGGAGGCAGTTGTGCGGTATCGCCTATTAGAATAAGTTTATTAGAGGGGTGTTCAAATACGTATTCCATCAGGGAGGCAAGCACACCTTCTGTACCATACTCCTTGGTATGCGATAACATAGAGGCCTCATCTACCATAAAAATGGTGTGCTTATTGTAATTTTTAACACGCTTAAAGGTAAGCAACCCACTGGCCGGATCGGCCACCTGCTTAAAAATAATTTTGTGGATGGTAAAGGCCGTACGCTTGCTGTAACCACTCATTACTTTGGCGGCCCTACCGGTAGGTGCCATAAGCATATACTTTAAGTTAAATAAAGGCAACACTTGCACCAAGGTAGCTATTAAACTTGTTTTACCTGTACCTGCATACCCTTTAAGAACCAAAACCTGGGAAGCATGATGAGGAGAAAGGAAGTTATCCATTTGCTCAAACAAAGCTAACTGCCCGGCAGTAGGCTCAAAGGCAAATTTTTGCTTTAGCAAATGGCTTGGCTTGGGCATACGTACTTATATTATAACCATAGAGGTAGTAGCTTTGGCAATTAGTTTCTGTATTCCATTAGCCACCACATATACTTCGGCTTCGCAAAAGTTTATTTTACACCCCTGTTTAATTACCCAGCCTTTGGCAATAAGATCATCGCCTTGCCCGGCACGCAAATACGATATTTTAAGTTCACCGGTAACTACCTTTTCATGCACATCTACCAACGAATAGGCAGCAAAACCGGCCACGATATCGGCCAGGGTAGCAATTACCCCACCATGCACCAAACCCGCCTGCTGCAAGTGCTGCTGTGCAATGGGCATACGGCCTTCTATGCGACCGGCCTCAATTACATCCAGGTTAAATCCTATATGGTGCATAAACTCCTGTTTGGTCAGGTGTTTTAAAATTCTTTGCTTAAAATCGGGGTTTAAAGGCTTCATAGTTTTCAAAAATGCGTTATTTTTCTACGATTTTAAAATTTAGGCAATGATAGCACATAATTATTTTTATGAAGGCAAGGTACGAACCCGTGTATGTGGCTTGTGTATTAAAAACGAGCAACTGCTATTGGTAAAGCACAACTTAAATGGCAAGGTACTGTATGCCCCACCCGGAGGAGCCGTTGAATTTGGCGAAAGTTTACAAGCCGCCTTAAAACGAGAAATAAAGGAGGAAACCGGGCTACGGGTACATTCGGCCGAGTTTAGATTTATAACAGAATATGTAAACCCACCGCTTCATGCCATCGAACTATATTTTAACATAACTAGTATGAGTGGAAACACCTCAACAGGCACCGACCCCGAAGCTAACAACCAACCAATCATTACCGATGTAGCCTGGCTTAGCTTATCCGAAATAAAACAAATTCCTACCTCGCAATTGCACCATATTTTGCATAATTGCACTCATCTAAGCCACCTCCCAGGGTTAACAGGGTTTGTGCCTTTAACACCACATTAAAAAAATAGGTATTTCGATGTTTGTGATTTACTTTAAAAAGTAGCTATACTTGCACAAAATATATTCACTATGAAAACAAGAATTTTTTCAATTGTTACCTTTCTTATTGCTGCTGTACTAGCTTATTTTCTAATTGCCAACATCAAATTTGCTATTGATGAGGAAAAAAGAATTAAAGAATCGGAAGCCAAAGTAATTGAAAAACTTAAATTAATTCGCGAAGCTGAAAAAGCTTACCAAGAAGTTAATAACGAGTACACCAACAATTGGGATACCCTTATAAACTTTATTAACAACGGCAAATACTATGTAACTAAACGTAGTGAAGAAATTATTGAACTTGCTTATGGTGCTGATAGCGTAATTGTAACCATTGACACCATAGATATTATACCAGCGAAACAATACATCTTTATTAAAAAGCACGATATATTTATTGCCGACAATGGAAAATTTCTCGATTTTTTTGTAAAAGAAGGGCAAAAAGTAAGGAAAGGGCAAAAAATTTATTCAATGATTAGTACCACAACAGGTAAAAAAGTAAATCAAATTTCTAAAAACGAAGGAATAGTAACACGTATGGCCACTATTGCTGCTAACACCGATATGAAAAAAGGCGATTTTCTATTTGAGCTTACCCAGGAGAAATTTGACCCCAACACCGATATTAGCAAGCTTGCTGAAATTCCCGGCACCAATCCACCTGCCAAGTTCGACTTATTTGCGGATAAAATTGAAAAGAACAGGTTAATGGTAAATGTAATCGAGGTAAGAGATACACACCCGGTAGATCCTACTCGTAAAGAAGATAACGAAGCTAACAACCGCAAGCCATTGCGTTTTGGCTCAAGAACAGAAGTTACTACTGCCGGAAATTGGGAGTAATTGAAAACAGAAAACAACCAATATAAGCTATTAAAAAAAATTCAGGATAAAGATTTAGAGGTAGATAATCTACATCACTACAATCTTCATATCCTGTGCGGAAACCGTGATATCCAATTTACGGTTTCTGATTCTAAGAGCGGAAAATGCCTGCTTTTGGAAGATTATGCCCTTAGCCGGGTAAAAACCTATAAAGAGTTGGTGGCCATGTTAGATAAGTTATTTGATGACCACCATTTACTAAAAGCCGGATTTTGGAATAGTGTTAAGGTGGGCATTAAAAACAACAAATTTGCATTGGTACCTGCCAAGCTATTCGACCCAAATTCGCTATTCGATTACTTAAAA
>JALWRJ010000387.1 GCA_026994125.1 Cyclobacteriaceae bacterium
GTACCGATCGAAGGGGCCGAGTTTGGTAATATCGGTAATGGGCGTATTATGCCATTTACCAAAAGCGGCCGTGTTGTACCCGTATTCACCAAGCACTTTGGCAAACGTAGCCGTTGATTTGGGTATTTTACCCACGTATCCGTCCCAATCGGAGGCCAGCTCGGCAATTTGCCCGGCACCTACCCGGTGGTGGTTACGGCCGGTTAACAACGATGCCCGTGTAGGCGAACACATGGCGGTGGTATGAAATTCATTATAACTAATACCTGATGCTGCCAGCCTGTCCATGGTTGGGGTGTTTACCGGCCCTCCAAAAGTAGAAGCATTGGCAAATCCGGCATCATCGGTCATAAAAATAACGATGTTAGGGGCATCGGCAGGCAAATGGGTTTCTGCTTTTCGCCATTGGTGTTTCGATTCGGCCAGGGTTTTACCCGTGGTGCTGGCTTGTTTAGGCTCCGGAAAAGGGAGTACTTCTCCGTTTGCTGTGGTCTCATTTGCCGAGGTAGTTCCTTCGCTGTTGTCGGCCTGGTTCACGCACGAAGTCAGCATAACTACCCATGCAAGTATGCTTAGTAATTTTATGGTTTTCATAATTTATTAATTTTCTATTCAACTTTTTTAATACCCGGTACCTCCCAAGTGCCATCTAATACACTCTCTTTTGGCCAGTACATTCGTAAGGTAACATTAGTTAAGCCCTCTTGGGTAGAAGGCAACCAGTTAGCGGTTTTCTCTCCGCCAGGGTCGGTATTTTGCAAGTATATATCGAGCGATCCATCTTCGTTATAATGTAAATCGTTTCTATCGCCAATGGCAAACCGATGAATGGGGTTGGTTACCAAAAAATCTTTGCTGTTGTAGGCAGTAAGCGACCAAAACGCATTTACCGGAGGGGTTTGGCCTTTATCAAAATGAATAATATACTTATTGGTTCCCATAATTTGGTTCCCATCTGCATCGCGCGAGGTACTGGGATATATGGCATCTTCGGGCAGGTTGGCGCCCAAGCCAATAAAGGCGATAAAAGCACGTTGCTCGTAATTGGTTCCGTATGTTCCCATATTTTTTCTGTTGAACAACCAGTTGTTAACCACAGGCACTCCAGCATCTTTTTTACCGGTAGATTTGTCAATCCAGTTCTGATGGGCAACTTCGGGTATTTTGTTCAATTCCTTAACCAGCTCGGGCGATAATCCTTCGGTAGAGAATTTTTCCCCGATTTTCATTCCAATCGATTCCATGTCTTTAATCAGCGGTTCATCTGCTATGGCAGGCGGGTTGTCAACCATGAGCTGCAACATTTTATTAATGTAATCTTCAAAACTCAATGCCCGAGTATTTTCAACAGGAACGATTTTGCTTTTTTCAGGTGAAACCTTGCCCAAAGGCGGTGTGTAATCGGTGCCGTACTTGCTAAGCGGCACTAGTTGCATGCCATCCTGAAAAGCTTTCACCACGGTGGCGCCATCCTCCGGGCTATTAACCTGTGTGCGGCCAATTAACCAAACGGTGTTGGTTGGAGATTTGAGCTGCTCCATACCTTCAGGAACATCCCCTTTCCAGAACGGCCCTGTTAAAAGAAATGTATGGGCTCCGGTGCCGGTAGTTCTTGGGCCGGGTACTGCAAAAATATTTGAGTAGGAATCGTAGAGTGGTAACAAGTAATACCTGTCAGAAGCCGGAACGGAGAATACCACAGGCTCTTGTTTTAAGTCAAACCAGCATAACGAATAGTAGGTATCTACATTGGGTTTTACTACTGCGGTAAACTTATCATCGGGAAACATCCTAAAATGCGCCAGCTGATTTATTGGGCCAAACCCATTGGGTTGTGGAGTTTCCACATTGGTGGATACTTGTTTGGTATAATCCATTAACAACATGGGGTAACCAAAAACGTATGCACGGTGGGCAATGTCAATAATTTGCTCATTGCTCAATGAAGTTTCCTTGCCATCCGATTTTGATGAGTTACAGGACGTTGAAAAAATAAGGACTGCTGCGAATAAAAAGGTAAAAAGTTTTTTCATAATGTAATTGATTAAAGTTTATAATACGAAGGTACAACGGTTATTTGAAAGAGATTAGACACCCCTGTATAACCCATAAAAGGTTAAGTGGGGTAATTAGGTGATATTTTTATTGTCTATAAAAAGTCCTTTACAATTTACACAAATTAGAGTACCCCACCTGTTAATACAAGATACCATACCACCTCTTAATTTTACCTGACAACTTTAACTTAGCCAAGAAGTAAGTTTACTCCTGATTTAATTTTACAAAGAAATCGGAGCGAAAAAGTTTAAAAACAGTTTGCAGCACTTCTTTAGCTACTTGCTGCATATGCAAGGCTGTAAGGTTATGGGGGTCAATTCTTGAATACCAGGCCTCTCCAACCAACACCCACAAATCATACGCATCATCTTGATTGAGGGGAACAGATAAATGGTTTTGGAATAGATTTACCAAAAAAGCATCAGCGGATAATTTATAGGTTTTAATAAACAGCATATTAAAAGTTGGGTCTGCCCTGTTAATAAATAATTGCCTGCTAAAATTTAAGGCCAATGGCGATTTTTCCATAAGTTCATATACATCAGGAAAAAGGTTTCTGCAATGCAAAGCGCCTTCGTGGGTAAATTTTTTGGCAATTTCCCAGTGCATTTCAAGCAGCTTCGTTACAAAAAATGGAAGGTCGCCAAAATAATTATAAAATGATGCACGTGGTGCACCAAGTTCTTTACTTAGATGGTTAATACTTAAATGCTGAGGGCCATCTAATGCAAAATGTTTATAGCCTGTATCGAGCCATTCTTGTTTGGTATGCTTGGGAGAAGACATTAGTAGTTTTTGTAAGTTTCAGGTAATTGATACATCAAATATAGTTTGCTCAATACTACCTAAGTAATTGTGTATTATATTTTGTATTTTTCCATAACCTCAGCAGCTTTTATATATCCCAGTTCAATCATTTCAGCAGCACGTTCAAATTCCAGTGTACCACAGGTATTTCGGGCAATAAGAATTTCGATATCTGGTGGGTAAGCGGCAATTTTTTGACGGCCAATGGTGCTTTGCATTGCATCAAATGCTTTATCGGCTACATCGTACATTTTCCAATTACCCTGGGCAGATTCAGTAGTATTACTTTGGATAGAGCTGATAAATTTCTTAATGGTATCCCGTACAGATAACTCTACCTTTTCGGCAGGTTGCTCCAAATTAGCAGCGAGATTACCTTTTTTAATCGCTCCTCCCAGGTTAACCGCTATGGTTAAATCGGTGGTATCATTAAAGGTGGGGGCAATAGGCACGGGGTTAAGTACTCCTCCATCAATCAGTTTGGTGCCGTTATAATCAAAGGGAGTAAAAAAAAGAGGCAATGAAATAGAAGCTCTAATGGCATCAAAAAGCGAACCCGAATTAAGCCAAACTTCTTTTTCGGAAGCGATATCGGCCGCCACGGCTGTAAACGGGATGTCTAATTCTTCTATTTTTACATCACCAATTAAATTAACCAATGTGTTAATTACCTTATCTCCCTTAAAGATACCAGACCCCATCCAGGAAATATCCAATAGCGAAACGATATCTGATTTGGTTAAAGAAACCATCCAGTTCTCCAGCCGTGGTAATTTTCCGGCCGCATACACACCTCCTATAAGTGAACCAATAGAGCAGCCCGAAATGGATTTAATTTTAAAATTATGAGCTTCGAGCCAATTTATTACACCAATATGGACTAATCCTCGTGCACCCCCACTACCCAAAACCAACGATATATTTCTTTTGTTTCCCATCTTTAGGTGTTTTAAAACAATGCATACCATGCATCAAAAAAAAGCAACGTAT
>JALWRJ010000388.1 GCA_026994125.1 Cyclobacteriaceae bacterium
ATTGTTGCCCTTTTAAAAAGGAAATATAGGTGCGTATGCGTTGGCTGTTATAATAACCAAGTAAGCGTTATTAAGTTTTACGAGGCAAAATTAAGTGCCGGCACATCAAATGCAGTGTCGGCTTTGTTACCAAATTATTATATTAATTTGTAGGTTGTTAACCTCGGTGTAACACAACTAAAAAGGGAGCCTAAGCTCCCTTTTTAGTTGTAATGCTATATTAATAATTAAAAAGTTATATTGTATTTTACAGAAAACCTGCGGCCTGGGTTAAACGAAGAATAAATTTGCTCCGCAGCCCCGTAGCCTACAAATACCTGGGCTCGTTTATCATCTAAAACATTATAAACACCAATGGTAATTTTAGAATTTTGCCTGGCTCCAAATGTTTTAAAGGCGTTAAAGCTAAAGCTATGGAAAGGTATGGTGTACACATCGGGTACGTTTTGCGAACCCACAATGCTTAGGGCGCTTCCCTGCACATTATAGGCCAGGTTAACGTTTAGCCCTAGCGGCTCTACATGGTAGTTAACGTAGGCATTTATTAAATAGGGTGCCTGGCCGGCCATGGGGCGAGTATCGCCAATTACTTCTCCATCTCGTTTGGCGGCTTCACGAGCCTCTTTTTCGGTTTGGGTATTGTTGGCATCAACATACACTGTATTTATATCTACAAAAGATTTAATTACTGAAAGATTAGTGCCTATGGCTAAGCCGCCAAGAGCAGGTGTTATAAAGTCTAAATTTTTCTTTAATTCAAATTCAGCACCATACACCCATCCTTTACCGGCATTGCGAGGCTTTACATTGTCGGGGCTGGTCGGAAACGAAACCACTTCTATGAGGTTATTAAACGTTTTGTAAAAGCCCGAAACGGATAGTATTTCACCGGGTTTCATAAAATACTCCCAGCGTACATCCATATTATTTACGTTAGTTTGTTTTAGGTCTATATTGCCGTTAAAAGTTCGTTTCGAAATAGGGTCAAAAATTTGAGCAATCGACTTTTCTTTAAAAGATGGACGTGCAACCGTTTGATTAAATGAGCCTCTAAGGTTCATGTTTTCGTTTAGATTATATACTAAGTTTAGTGAAGGCAAAAGGTTAAATGTGTCTAACGTTTTTTTGTTATTTAAAACCACTTGCCCCGAGTTATCCTGCCCGGTATAAAACATAGTAAAACTTTCGGCACGCACGCCAAAAACAGTTCTCAGTTTTGGTAAAAGATATAATTCAGTCATGGCATAGCCTCCATAATTGTGCTGCGAAGCAATAAAACTGTTGGCCGGTTCAAAATTACCCACTACATAAGTGCCTTTCCGGCTGTCTGCTGTCCAAATGTTTTCGGGTTGCAAAAACCAATCGGGGTCAGCTGAAATATCCGGGTTGCTTCGTACCCTAAAATTATAGGTTAATAATTCGTAATCGCGTTTTTTATACGTACCTATGGCGCCTAATTTTAAGTTAGCTTTAGCTGCATATGGTAGTGTAAAATCCACTTTAAAGCTTTCGTTAAATTCATTTAAATCTCTATAATATCTGCTAATTCCGGCTCCGTCACCGGTGTTTAAGGTGGTATCCCCTCCAGATTCCGAAATAGAAGTAATTCTAAAGTCGGGGTCGTACACGAGCGACCAGTTGGTAGCATTTCGCCACTCAATTTGGAATTTATCGAAATTATGTTTGCCTGAAACCAAGGCATTGGTTACTGAGCGCTGCGTATAAGCAAGCACATCTTCCAATAAGGTAGCATTGGTTTCGCTATAGTTTTGGTTTACTCTTTTTACGGCTTTTGATTCGCCACTTTGGCTTCGTAATAAGCTCACAGAAAAGCTGTGGTTATCAAATTTTAATGCCCCAGAAGCCAACGCACTCCATAACACGGTATTTTTACCTAACACGCCTCTTCTGGTTTCTTCTACAAATAGTTCGTTTATGCTTTGGTTAGGGTCTTTGGTGTAATTACTGTATTCGGTAGCATTGTAATAGTTGTATGTATTGCTGTAGTTCAACACCACATTGTAGCCCAGGGTTATGTTTTCTTTGTCTATTTGGTTTCCGGTATTAAAAGAAATACGACCACTTGGCAGGGCGGTTTTGTATTTTACCCCCATTTCAGGGTTAAATTTTCGAGTTAACGCCTCAAGTTGTGGGTCTCTATCTACTTCAGAAGGAATGTCCGTGTTTTTAGAGAAAGGCAAGGCTCTTGTACCATCATCAAATCCAAGCCAATCGGTAGCGCCTCCATTGTATAAAATAAAATCTTTATTAAACTGCACGCCCGGTATAAAGGATACGCCCACTTGCAAGCCGGTAGTTTTTTCGGTAGGAAAGTCTTTGGTTTCAACATTTACCACCCCACCGGTAAAATCACCATATAGGTTGGGTGAAAAGGTTTTATACACCATTACATTATCCAAAACGGCTGTAGGAAAAATATCGATTTGAACAGAGTTTTTGTCGGGATCCAGTCCGGGTATGCTCATACCGTTAAGGGTGGTTTTGGTATAGCGGTCGCCCAGGCCACGCACATATACATATTTACCGCCCTCTACCGAAACACCTGTTACTCTTTTAATAGCACCTGATAAATTGGAATCTCCAATTTTGGTAAAGGTTTGTAACGACATGCCATCTAGGGTATTAATAGATTTCTTCTGAACAGAAAGAATAGCAGATTCGGAGTTTTTAATAACCTCTGCTGTTACCGTTACCCCTTCAAGCTGTTGTACATCTGTATCCAATCCTAAATCCAGAGTTGTTACTTCGCCTGCTTTAATGTTAACATCGCTTACAGTTACAGGCACATACGAAATAAAAGAGAACACAATGGTGTATGTTCCTTCGTCTAAAGGAAGTGAATACTCTCCGTTAAAATCGGTTACCGTTCCGGTAGTGGTGCCTTCTACATACACGTTGCCACCAATGAGGCCTTCGCTTATTTCGTTATCAAGCACTTTGCCTCTTAAATACCCCTTTTGGGCGTAGGTAGCTGAAATACTAACCATTAGCATTACAGCTATTAATAAAACTTTTTTCATTTTTATTTTTGGGTGAAAATGTGATGCAAAAGTAGAGTGGGTAGAAGTGTTGAGGCGCCTTTTGTATTTATGCTTTTATTATGCTTGTATTACGTAAATGTTAACCCAGGCTATCGGCCTTGTGCCGGCACCTCCCCTACAAAACACAAAAGGTTATTTTGAACAGCATTCATATTGGCAACAGTGGAGTTTTGTAATTGTTGTCAAAAGGAGCATACTATGTATTCTTGTTTACCTGAGTTCGATTAATAATTAGGCTTAAAATCATTGTTTTTTTTAAGTACAATAAGGTAATTGTTAAGTTTTATAACATATTAAAACTTTGAAAATCAGCAACATAACTAGCAGTACTGTAATTCTTACCGATGATAAAATTACTGAAATTTTCTATCTTATTGATGATTTCTGCAAAGAATTTGACAATTCCATCAAAAAACACCTTTTGGGCAATAAACCTAAGAACCTGAGTTCAATTTTATAACCAATTTAATTTCCGGGTTAATTGCCTATTCTTTCTTTCCGAAAAACAGCCATTCAGTATGAAACCACTGAAACCAACCAAATTTTACTGTTTTAAAATTGAACTCAGGTTTAAAGTAAAGCACCCTGTTGCTTACCCACCCTTGATTAGTTGTTTTCTCACTTCTCCAAAAAATAACTTCGCAATAGTAGGTTGTAAAAGAACAAGATGTTTTATCTTTGCAGTCCCTTAGAAAGTAGGGTGTGCGAGCCGGTTCATAAACCTGTAAGAGTGTTGGGAGCGGGCTGCGGAAATAAATTAAAATATTTCTCTGTTTAGATTCTGTTTAAACA
>JALWRJ010000389.1 GCA_026994125.1 Cyclobacteriaceae bacterium
GGTAACTCAAGAAAACCTTGGGGAAAATACCTGGTGGCAATGAACAAAATTACCAAAGACAGGTACTTGCCCACTGGCCCCGAAGTTTGCCAATCGGCACAACTGTATGATATAACCGGTGAAAAAATGGAAATGATTTTGGATTTTCCAACCGTAGGTGAACCTCACTATGCAGCCGGTGCCCCTGCCGATTTAATTGCACCTAAATCTAAGAAATATTTTAAATTAGAAGAAAATAAACATCCATACGCCATTGGTAGTGAAAAAGAAGCCAAAGTAGTTAGAGATGGTAACACTGTTCACATTTATATGACTATGATTCGAAGCCACTTTGCGCCCGATAACATAGAAGGTATAAAAGAGGGCGATAAAGTTTACTTCCACGTTACTAACCTGGAACAAGACTATGACGTACCTCACGGTATCAGTATGATAGGAGCCAATGCATCGGAACTTTTAATTATGCCCGGCCAAACCGAAACGTTTGTTTGGGAACCTAAGCACCAGGGTGTATGGCCATTCTATTGCACTGATTTTTGTTCTGCTTTACATCAGGAAATGCAAGGATATGTGCGCGTTTCTCCTAAAGGTGCTAATGTTCCATTAAAATGGTCGTTAGACGGTGAATAGTTAGAACAAGAATGTTAGTATGAACGATAGGCGCCTACTTGTTTTACAACAACCTGGCGCCTTCGTTTATTTAAAACAACCTATTTTTTAACAAACAATTATTGTCATGAAAAAGTCTCGAATTATAATGATGTTGGGAGCATTTTTACTCCTTTCGCTTTTTGTATTTCCACTTTGGAACATAACCCTGGAAGCTCCTCAATACCCCGACCCCATTGGCATGGATATTTGGATAAACAAAATAACAGACCACAAACCCAATGATATTCAAAATATAAACCTAATGAACCACTATGTGGGTATGGATAAAATTCCGGAACATATGCCCGAATTTGATATTTTTCCTATTGTAATTGGTGTAATGGCTGTTTTAGGTATTGTAATTGGCTTTATAGGCAACCGCAAGCTTTACCTCGCCTGGTTCTTTATAATGGCTATATTAGGCACAGCCGGTATGTACGATTTTTATGCCTGGGAGTATAAATACGGACATAACCTTAAAGAAACCGCAGCTATTAAATTTACCGATGATGAGGGCAACCCTTTAGCGTACCAACCACCCTTAATTGGTAATAAAACTATCCTTAACTTTAAGGCAAAATCGTGGCCTCGTACCGGTGCCTATTTAATGTTTTTGGGCATGGGGCTAGCGGTAGTAGCTTTTATGGTTGATAAAAAAGATACCACCAATTAACCGGGAATTTAACCAGACAACTGCTACCATTAAGGCACAAGTGGTTATTTTTACAATTGCAACTAAATAGTCTATCAACTCAATTACCTAGTAAAGTTATGAAACAATATTTTGCAATGTTACTGCTAAGCTTAGCTGCTACTGCGTGTACAGTAAGCACTAAACCCATCAATTATGGCCAGGAAGCCTGCCATTTTTGCTCCATGACTATTGTAGATAGGCAACACGCAGCCGAAGTGGTAACCAATAAAGGCAAGGTGTTTAAATACGATGCCATTGAATGCATGATAAACGATACACGAAAATGGGAAAAAAGCGACTATGAAAACATTGCCTTGGTGGTTATTAATGACTATAGCAACCCGGGCAAATTTACCGATGCCAAAACGGCCACTTACCTGATAAGCGAGCAAATAAAAAGTCCCATGGGTGCCTTTTTATCGGGCTTTAGCTCGGCCAACGAAGCGCAAAAAGTGCAACATGAAAAAACAGGCGACCTCTTTACCTGGGATTCGCTGCAAGAAAAAATACAGTAATAATGAACATCCAAGATATATCTAACAGGCCATTTGATGGGCTGAAAGTAGAAAAATTGCTCAAAAATAACCAAGTAGAAACCTTAATGATAATGATTGAGCAAGGCCACGAACTACCCAACCATACTACCTCAAAAGAAGCCCTCCTTATCATGCATCAAGGAGAGGCGGTTTTTTATATAAACCAACAAGAAATACTACTTACTTCAGGTATAACCTTCACCATTCCGGTAAACCAGGTGCATAGTGTTAAAGCCAAAAAAGACAGCATTTTGTTCATAATTAGATAATTTATAACAAACTTAGTGCTGCAACCCACTAACATAATGAAGAACCCATTTATTGCCCTACTTGCTTTTACGGTATCCTTCTGGCTATCAGCCTCTTACATAAAAGCTAACGTAATTACCGTATGTGGTTCATGCCAACCAAACACCTTAAAACAAGCCATACAATTGGCACAACCGGGCGACACCCTGCTGGTGCAGCAAGGGCTATACCAGGAAACAAGCCTGGAAATTACTAAACGCCTGGTACTATTGGGCCAAAACAAGCCGGTGTTAGATTTTATGAACAAAGAAGGCCTTCGCATTACCAATGCCGATAGTGTTGTTATTAGCGGGTTTCATATTAAAAACATAGGCATTAGCTATACCAAAGATTTTGCAGCCATCCACTTATTTAAAACCAACTATTTTCGTATAGAAAACAACGTGTTAACTAACGTTTTTTTTGGCATACTAGTCGAAAAATCGCATTATGGGCTTATAAACAACAATCGGGTTTCGAGCCATGCTACCGAAGAATTTAACTCAGGCAATGGCATACATATTTGGCATAGTGATAACATGACCGTAACCAACAACCATGTAAGCCATTTGCGCGATGGCATATATTTTGAGTTTGTGAATGAAAGCATTATTGCCAATAATGTAAGTACCCAAAATGTACGGTATGGATTGCATTTTATGTTTTCGAACCACGACACCTACCACGATAATGAATTTATTAATAACGGTGCCGGAGTAGCCGTTATGTTTTCTAAATTTATTAATATGCGCAGCAACCGGTTTTATAAAAACTGGGGAACAGCTTCGTTTGGCTTGCTACTTAAAGAAATTTATGATGCAGAAATTGTAGCAAATACATTTGAGGAAAACACCATTGGTATAAACATTGAAAACTCTACCCGTATTAATTATACCCAAAACAACCTGGTGCGCAATGGCTGGGCTGTAAAAATTGCCGGTGGTTGTTACACCAATATTTTCACCAAAAACAATTTTATTAGCAACTCCTTCGATGTATCGTACAATAGTAAAATGAACGACAATAAATTTGACCAAAATTACTGGAGCTCTTATACCGGCTACGATTTAGATAAAGATGGTATTGGGGATGTACCCTACCGGCCTGTAAAACTATTTTCGTACATTGTAAACCAAACCCCCGAAACCATTGTATTACTGCGAAGCTTGTTTATAGATATTTTAAATTTTTCTGAAAAAGTTTCTCCGGTATTTACACCCGATAACTTAGTAGATGCCACCCCACAAATGAAAACCATACCATGATTACCATTAACAACCTACATAAAAAATTTGGCAAGGTAGAAGTGCTGTCAGGTGTAAGCCTGGCCATTAACGGAGGAGGTATATTTGCAGTACTAGGCCCCAATGGGTCGGGCAAAACCACTTTAATTAAAAGCATACTAGGCATGGTTATACCCGATTCGGGCGAAATTACCATCGAAAACCAACCGGTTAAAGCCCAATGGCAATACCGTGAACACATAAACTACCTACCGCAAATAGCCCGGTTTCCTGAAAACCTAAAAGTGGAAGAACTTATACATATGATAAAAGACCTACGCAGGCAACCCACCAACGACCAAGACCTGATTGCCCAATTTGGCCTTACTCCTTTTATGGATAAAAAGTTAGGCAACCTATCGGGAGGCACAAAGCAAAAAGTAAACCTGGTGCTAACCTT
>JALWRJ010000390.1 GCA_026994125.1 Cyclobacteriaceae bacterium
ATACCGTGTGCAGATGAATAGTGCCATTGGGCCTTATAAAGGAGGCCTTCGATTTCACCCAACCGTTAACTTGAGTGTGCTTAAATTTTTAGCTTTTGAGCAAGTGTTTAAAAATGCCCTTACCGGCCTGCCCATGGGCGGAGGTAAAGGAGGTAGCGATTTTGACCCTAAGGGCAAATCGGATGCTGAAATAATGCGTTTTACCCAAAGTTTTATGCAGGAATTGGCCAAGCATATTGGCCACCGTACCGATGTGCCTGCCGGGGATATTGGTGTGGGTGCCCGTGAAATAGGCTTTTTATTTGGCATGTATAAGAAAATACGCAACGAGTTTGTAGGAGTGCTTACCGGAAAAGGCCAAGGTTGGGGAGGTAGCTTAATTCGCCCCGAAGCTACCGGCTATGGGCTTATCTATTTTGCCATGGATATGCTGGAGGCCAACAACGACACCATAAAAGGGAAACGCTGCCTGGTTTCGGGCTCGGGAAATGTGGCGCAGTTTGCCATGGAAAAAATTATTCAAAACGGAGGTGTTCCGGTAACAGCTTCCGATTCATCGGGCTTTATTTATGATAAAGAGGGCATTACCGAAGAAAAACTCGCTTTTATTATGGATTTAAAGAATAATAAACGAGGCCGTATTAAGGAATATGCCGATAAATTTGCCTCGGCTGAGTTTTATGCCAGCGACCGCAATGCAGACCACAACCCCTTATGGGATATACAAGCAGACTGTGCTTTTCCTTGTGCCACTCAAAACGAAGTAAACGCAACTGATGCCCAAAACCTGGTAAAAAATGGAGTAAAACTACTGGCCGAAGGTGCAAATATGCCTACCACACCGGAGGCTATTGAGATTTTGCAAAAAGCAGGGGTGCTATATGCTCCCGGCAAGGCTTCGAATGCCGGAGGGGTAGCCACTTCGGGCTTGGAGATGTCGCAAAACTATGCCGGTGTGTACTGGACTAGCCAGGAGGTGGATGATAAGCTAAAAGGGATTATGAAAAACATTCATGATTTATGCTTGAAAACCGCAGACGAATATGGCTTTACAGGCGATTATATGGCCGGTGCCAATATAGCCGGGTTTATTAAAGTAGCCGATGCCATGGTAGCCGAAGGTATTTTATAAGCCGGCATTTTAAACCATCCTAAAAACCTCTGTGTTAGCCTATAGGCCGGGCAGAGGTTTTTTTAGTAGAAAACCACTCGGGGAATCGGTTTGGCTATCCTATTCTTTTTCCATTAACCAAACAGGCAGCACTAAAAATACCACCAGTAGCGAACACACTAACCCTCCAATGGTGCCTGCTGCTAACGAAAACCAAAACACTTCGTTTTGGCCTTCGAGCAAAAAAGGAGACAACCCAAAACAAGTGGAGGCTATAGTAAGCAATATAGGCTTTGCTTTGCTGGACACAGCCGAAAAAACACGATGGTTTTGACTTCCTGCTTGCGTCAAATTAAAATCGTTTATAATAAAAATGGCAGCATTTACCGTAAGGCCACCTAATAAAATAAAGGCGGCATAACCCCCTTGATCGAAATAAAAATCGAACACGGCAAAAGTAATAAAGAGCCCCATAAACGATAACGGGATAACGCCAATAGTAAAAAGAGGTTGCTTAAAACTTTCGAATAAAATGCTGCAAATAAAGTAAATAGCCATAATAAGTAAAAAGAGTAACCCATAGTTTCGTTTGGTTTTATTCCAGTTCCACTCCCACCCAAGTTTTTTTACTGAGTAACCTACGGGCAGCTCAAGCCTGGTTTGGGAAAGCACCTTGTTAAGGTATTTGCTGCCAAACTTAGCGCTACCGTAGTAATCAAAACCAACCACGCGCAAGTATTGCCGGTTTTCTTTATGGATGGCGTTAATGGTTTTTTCCTTTTTTATGTTGCTAATGTTTGCAAAATCAAACTGAAGCGAATCGTTTACCCAAAAATTATTGTTTGCCAGGGCAGCCATCGAAAAGCCCGCAGCATGCGCATTTTTTATTAAAACAGGTACACTACGCCCGCCCGTAGTTAAGGCTAACTGAGGGTTGGTTTTAAACGTTTGTTCTATTAAAACTTGTGATGCCACCTCGGGCGAAGTGCGCGTATCCATTTTAGTAAGGCTAAATGTAGCCAATACCTGAGTTGAAGAAAGTTCATCCCAGCTAAGCCGTTCGTTGGTATTTACTTTTTGAATACGCTTATGAGCCAACAGTTTTTTAGCTAACAGGGAGGCTTGCCGTTCCAGCTCGTTATAATTATAGCCTTTCATAACTACCCGATAACCCGGCAGGCTGTTGCCGGTGCTATTCGAAAAACCACGGCCAACACCATATACGCTCCATTCTACGCCTCCCCAATCTAACGATTGCGCTATAAGCCGTGCTTTTAGGCGGTAAGGCAATGCGCCACGTTCGTGCTCGGGCGTAAAAGTAATAACTACCGATGCGTTTTGGCCAGAATATACGGTGCTAACAAATTTGTCTATGCCTTTAATTCCTGTTAAGTAGTTTTCTACTTTTTTTATGGCAATGTTCATTTGTTGCAATGTATGGCCAAAGGGTAATTGGGCATTTACATACAGCTTAGTTTGCTGGTTGGTTCTATAGCCCGATTTTTCGAACACATTACGCACAAAAAGCCGTAAAGTACCTCCCAGCCACTTATCTGTTACAGGCCTAATGTTATCCTGGTATAGTGCAGAACCCACTGTAGCATTATACAACGGGTGGTTTTCCCATTTCGAAGGCAACAAAAATACCGGAATTCCAAAGGCCAGGAGCAACCCTACGTGCATATAGCGTTGTTTCTTTTTTAAAAAAGTTAATAAACTAAAATAAAAGGTGGCAAACCGGCCGTGGGAAGCGGGTTTACTATTAAGATGCTTTTCTGTAATAGTTTTGCCGCCTACCAAATAATATAAGGCAGGGGTAAACCACAATGCTACCCCTAACGAAACCCCTAATGCCAGGGAAATAATGGCTGCAAATTCGCTGAGGTTTTGGCGGTCTTCCTCGGGCAATAAAAAAATAATGCTAAGCGCGGCCAAAGTGGTGCCGGTGGCGGCTAGTATGGCCAAAAACACTTTGTTGTTTTTGTGTTTTATAAGCTGGTCTATAATAACAATGGAGTTATCAACCACTAACCCAAAGGCAATGGTTATACCGGCTATGGTATATAAATGAATGTTTATTTGCCATAGCCAAGCGCCCAAGCTGGTTAGGCATAGGGTTACCCAAATGCTGCTTAACAAAATAACCAAATGTTTAAGGTTACGGTAGCTTAATAAAATAAAAAGGATAAGAACAGCCATAGACAGGCCGGCCCGCACATAAATTTTACTAAGCTCTTCGGTTAAAAATTTAGTTTGGTCATAATCCAGGGTAACAGTTGTTGCCTTTGGCAGGTTTTGTGTTGCCTTGGCGATGCTTGTTTTAAGTTGAGAAGCTACTTTAATTTTGTTAACTCCTTTTTTTGCGTAAATACGCAGGGTTACCGAGTTAAGCCCGTTTACCCGAAAGTATTGATGCCTGGTTTGTTCATCTAAATACACCCTGGCAATATCGCCAAGCCTTATCACCTGCCCATTAGCCGAGGTTAATATTAACTGCCTAATACTGGCCAGGCTTTGAAAAGGATTTTTAACGTGCGCATAGTATTGGTGCCCCTGGCTGGTTTGTAAATAACCCAATGGATATTCTTTGAACATTTGCGACAATTTGTTACCAATACCGTTATGCTCAATTTGATATTTGTCGGCTTTTTGTTCATCAACATCAATAATAATTTGTAAAGGAACAGCTCCGGCTATATCTATTTTATCTACACCGTTTTGCCTGGCAATGGGTTTATAC
>JALWRJ010000391.1 GCA_026994125.1 Cyclobacteriaceae bacterium
AACATCCACCATCCACATTCCCTTATCCTTTCAGTTGTTCCAACTCCACTTGCATTTCTCTTAGCATGCGCATAATACTGTCAATATGCAATTCGTGTTCTTCATAATCGCTCATATTTATACTGCAAGTAAACTCCCATAGCTCCAGCACATCCGGTAAGGCTACTTCAAAAGGCGAATACTTTTTGTTATCCGATACCAGCCGCAAAGCAGCTTTTCCGGTTTTATACACTCGCTTATACACAATGCCTTCGTGGCGGGTAAGCAGCACATAAGTTTTACCTTCTACCAACTCGTTGATATCTTCTACAAAGCGGGCAACTACATAAGAGCCATCTTTAAGGGGCAACATAGAGTCGCCTTTAATAGGAAAGGCCCGGTGCTTACCGGTGGGCAAGAAGGGGAGTTGAATTTTTTCTAATTGCTCAATATACTCGGGGTCGGCATAGCCGTTTAGGTAGCCTGCCGATGCTTTGGCAGGTACTACCTCAATCATTTCCTGCTCGGCCTGCCCAACCACAATAGGAAACAGTACGCGCTGGTTGCCAATTTCAATAAACGATGTATTGTTCGATCTTGACAAATCATGGCGAAGCAGGGCATCTACCGGCAACTTAAAAAAGTCTGATAATTTTAAGAGTATTTCAATGCCCGGGTCGGAGCGGCCCTCTTCGTACGAACCTATGCGCGAGCGGGTTATCTCCAATGCATCGGCCAGTTTTTCCTGGGTTAAACCACGTTGCCTGCGCAAGAAATAGATGTTTTTGGCTATCTTTTTCATAATACTACAAATATAAGCAAATAATGATTAAATATGTAGCTATATTTGAATATAAAAATAAACGACCGGTATGTACATTAACACCCATAGTTATTTTAGTCTGCGTTATGGCACTATTGCCCCCGAAGATTTGCTTAAAATGGCACAGGCTAGCGGGGTGAAGCAAATGGCGCTTACCGATATCAATAATACATCGGCCTGCCTCGATTTTGTGCGTTTGGCACCCAACTATGGCATTAAGCCCGTACTTGGGGTTGATTTTAGGCAAGGAGCCCGACAACATTTTATTATGTTGGCACGTACCAACCAAGGGCTCGAGCATATTAACACCTACCTGTCGCAGTTGTGGCACCAGGCTACGTTTACCCTGCCTGCCAAAGCACCTAATTTACCTGATACGTTTGTCATTTATCCTTATGTGAGTTATCATTATAAATTATCGTTACAACCCAATGAATATCTGGGAGTTACATTGCACGACTTAAACCATTTAAGGCTGGGTAAATGGTATCATAAACTCCATAAATTAGTGGTATTGCATCCGGTTTCCTTCCAAAGCAAAACCAAATTTAATGCCCACCGGTTGTTACGCGCCATAGACAACAATACGTTACTTAGTAAGCTACCGGATAGCGAGCAAGGACAAGTCTGGCACCAAATGCTGCCCGTGGCCGAGCTGGAAAAAAGATTTAACGATGTGGCTCCTATAGTAGCCACCACCCAAAAGTTGCTGGATGCTTGCCGGGTATCGTTTGCGTTTGGTGTGCCGCATAACCAACGTACCTACACCGGCCGGCCGGGCTTAGATGCCAAACTTTTGCATAAACTAACGTACGATGGCCTGGCTTACCGCTATCCGCACCCAACACCCAACGTGTACCAGCGTATTGAGCAAGAACTGGATATGATTCGGCAAAAAGGGTTTGTTTCTTATTTTTTAATTAATTGGAAAATTTTAAAGTACGCCCGCAGCAAAGGGTATTTTTATGTGGGGCGGGGCAGTGGTGCCAACAGCATTGTAGCCTACCTGCTGCGCATTACCGATGTTGACCCCATTGAGCTTGATTTGTACTTTGAGCGGTTTATAAATTTATACCGTAAAAATGCACCCGATTTTGACATTGATTTTTCATGGGCCGATCGTGATGACGTAACCGAATTTATTTTTAAACGCTTTAAGCACACGGCTCTGGTGGGGGTGTATAATACTTTTCAATACAAGGCCTCGGTACGCGAAATAGGGAAGGCTTTGGGCTTGCCCAAGCACGAAATTGATAAGCTCACACAAGGAAACTACGATTACCAACAACTCGACAGATTATCGCAATTGGTCGTATTGTATGCCCGCCAAATACAGGATTTCCCCAATTACCTGGGCATTCATGCCGGAGGTATTTTAATTGCCGATAAACCCATACAGGCCTACTGTGCTACTTTTATGCCCCCCAAGGGCTTTGCCACTACGCAAATCGATATGGTAGTGGCCGAGGATATTGGGCTGTTTAAATTCGATATTTTAAGCCAACGCGGCCTCGGTAAAATTAAAGATGCGGTAACGCTGGTACAGAAAAACACCGGAGTGACGGTAGATATTCACGACTTTAAACGTTTTAAAACAGATGAACGTGTAAAATACCTGCTGCGCAATGCCCAAGCCATTGGCTGTTTTTATGTAGAATCGCCCGCTATGCGCATGCTGCTTAAAAAGTTGCAGGTAGATACCTATTTAGGACTGGTGGCTGCCAGCTCGATTATCAGGCCGGGGGTGGCTAAATCGGGGATGATGCGCGAGTATATTTTACGGTTTCGTAACCCCGAAAAGCGTAAGGAAGCCCACCCCATACTCTTGGATATTATGCCCGAAACTTTTGGGGTTATGGTGTACCAGGAAGATGTTATTAAGGTGGCTCATTATTTTGGTGGGCTTACCCTGGGTGAGGCCGATATGTTGCGCAGGGGCATGTCGGGTAAGTACAGGTCGAGGGAGGAGTTTATGAAAGTGCGCGATCAGTTCTTTGCCAACTGTAAAACCAAAGGGCATAGCCTGGCACTTACCACCGAAATTTGGCGACAAATAGAAAGCTTTGCCGGCTATGCCTTTGCCAAAGGGCACTCGGCCTCGTATGCGGTAGAAAGCTACCAAAGCCTGTTTTTAAAAGCCTACTACCCACTAGAGTATATGGTGGCTACACTCAATAATTCGGGCGGCTTTTACAGTCGCGAACTCTATGTACACGAAGCCCGCATGAATGGAGGCATAATTCATGCCCCGTGCATTAACCAAAGCAGCTATTTAACTACCCTTACCGGTAAGCATATTTATTTGGGGTTTCACATGCTTAAATCTATAGAATCGGGTTTAGCCATGCGCATAGTGCAGGCACGCAAAACAGGTGGTTCTTACACCAGCCTCGATGATTTTATTGCACGCGTGTCCATTCATTTAGAACAACTCGTTATTTTAATTAAAGTAAACGCTTTTAGAGGGCTAGGAGTAAATAAACGGGAATTATTATGGGAAGCCCATTTAAAAATAAACGCCCGTTTGCCCGGCCGGCAGGGTCTCTCGTTTCAAGAGGGCATGCCTACGTTATTTGCTCCCCCGGTTACCAAGTTTAAGCTTCCCCAACTGTCCACTTCGCCCATTGAGCATGCCTTTGACGAACTGGAGCACCTGGGCTTTACCATTAGCTCACCGTTTGAATTGCTTAAAGAAAGCTGTAACGCCACCATTACGGCCACCGGCCTGGCCAGCCATATTGGGCAATATGTTACGGTGTGTGGCTACCTGGTTACTGTTAAGCGCACGCGTACAAGCCACGGTAAGCGTATGTATTTTGGTACGTTTATAGATGTAAACGGCCATTTTTTAGACACCGTACATTTTCCGCCAATAGCCCATAAGTTTCCTTTTAGAGGGCCGGGAGTGTACGCTATATATGGGCGGGTGCTAGAGGAGTTTGGTGCCTTTAGTATTAACGTGGCCACTATGCATCGTTTGGCCATGAGAGAGGATCCCCGCTATGCAGTGGCATAGGGTACTTAATTTAAAAAAATGGAAAAGGAGCG
>JALWRJ010000392.1 GCA_026994125.1 Cyclobacteriaceae bacterium
CCCTAACATTTTTTTTAGCTGATGCCTGCCACGTGGGTATCCTTGCACCAACGTACTTATATGCTTGGCTCCATTGGTTACGTTGCACCTACCCCCGCCCGATACTTTTACCTTAGCCAGCACTTTAGGTGATTTTTCAAAAATTACAACTTGTGCCTTTGGGTGATGATTTTTTATACTAAATGCTGCAAAAAATCCGGCTGCTCCTCCTCCTATAATTGCTACCTTCATTTGAGTTATTCCATAGAGGCAATATGCGCCAGTGCCATTTTTATATCTTGATAAGAATACGAGTTACTTAATGCACCTTTTAGCTCACCACTATTTCGGGTATCCAACTTTAACGCCATTTCTACTATTTTATTTAGCTTAGAAGTTTCGATAAAATTGGCAGCTTCTAGTTGCCCGTTGGCCACGTACTTACATAAATGGCCGATAATGGTGCTTTCTACCAGCCCTCTTTCTTTGGCGATTTCTGCAATAGTTTTACCCTGCCGGTACATGCCAAACGAAATTTCGGCTGTGGGTACTTTGGCCTTCTTTCCTTTTTTTACCGGCTTTCTTTTTTCTACTTGCTCATAGAGTGTTTGAATTTCTTGTTTAGTTAACATCTTACCTTCCGATATCTGTTGCACCAGGAGTTTTGCCTTTTTAATGGCCAGGAGCTTAATACTTATCAAGGTAGTTAGTTCTTGTAGTTCGGATAGGTAGCCTTTAATACGTTTACGCTCACTAACCCGAGTCTGGTGTTCTTCCAGTTGGTTAAGTATATTGGTTAGCAAGGGATCAAAATACCCTTCGGCCTTGGCAAGTCGTTCTGCCAGCATTTGTACCTCTGGTTGTTGTTCAATAATTTGCGCTACCTGTACCCTAAATTTATTGCCCACCTGGTGTAGTTCGGCTACTTGTTGTACCAGCAATTGCGTCCAGGAAAGGTAGGGTTGCTTAGCCGAACGATTTTCCTCTTTCGAAAACCCTGACATATGAGATTGCAACTCCTGTAGTAACCCACCAAAATAGAAGGCCGAGCTAATGTATTGCTTTAAAAACGTTTGGGTAGCTGTTTGCAATTCGGCTTGCAGCTGCTCAATATTGGGCTGTTCGGCTGCAAAGCTTTGCAGGGTCTGGTCTTGGTTAAACACTTTGTTGCTTACTGGGCTTACCAGCACCAAGCCATCTAACGATGTAAGCCGCGATAGCGCCACATACATTTGGCCGGGAGCAAAAACATCGGAGAGGTCAAGAATAGCCTTATCAAACGTTAACCCCTGGCTTTTGTGCACGGTTATTGCCCAAGCTAACCTAATGGGAAATTGTGTAAAACTACCTAGGTAATTTTCACTAATCTCGCCCGTATCCTTATCCATTTTATAGCGAATATTCTCCCAGTTGTCTGGCTCCAGGCAAATGGTTTCTTTACCCTGCGCACAGGTGATGGTTAGCTTATCGGAACTTAAGTGGGTTAAAGTACCAATTTTACCATTATAGTATTGTTTATCGGCCGAAGTATCGTTTTTTATAAACATAACCTGCGCTCCAACTTTTAACTCCAGCAATTCGGCAGCCGGGTACATATTTTCGGGAAAATCGCCTTTAACCTCCGCTTTAAAAATTTTTGATTTACCTGGCAAAGCATTTAGTTTTTCAAGGTTTTCGTTATCGGCCTTATAATTATGGGTGGTAACATACACATATCCATCTTGTGCACCGGGGTTAAAATCTGGTTTATAGTAGGCGTTAAGCAGGTCTATATCGGCAGGCGTAAGTTGATTGTTGCGTAACCGGTTAAGCAAATCGATAAACGGTTGATCGGATTGACGGTAAATTTTGTTGAGTTCGATATAAACAGGTGGTGCTTGCCGAAGTGCCAGCGAATTAAAAAAATACATGCTGCTATAATACTGCGAAAGCAGTTGCCATTCATGGTTTTTTACCACCGGAGGCAACTGGTATAAGTCGCCAATAAGCAAAAGCTGTACACCACCAAAAGGCAGGTTGTGCTTACGCCTAACACTGCGCAGTATGGTATCGATACAATCGAGCACATCGGCACGCAACATACTTACCTCATCAATAATAAGCAGCTCCAGTTCGCGCAACATTATACGCTTAGGCTTACCCATTTTTAGATTAGCCAACACCGATTGCGGGGTATGTATATTATCTAAAACTGCTTTATTATCGGGTATAAAAGTACCAAAGGGCAAGTGAAAAAGTGAATGAAGTGTAACCCCTCCGGCATTAATAGCTGCAATACCAGTAGGAGCCGCCACTACCACATTTTTGAAGGTATGATTTTTAATTTCGGTTAAAAAAGTGGTTTTTCCTGTACCTGCTTTACCTGTTAAAAACAAGTTTTTGTTTGTATTGTTTAGGTAAATACGAGCCAATTCGGCTACTTGGTTGGTGTTGGTTTGCATAAGTTACCTAAAGATATTTTGTTTTACAGGCATAAGCCCTAAATTTAGTGCAATATGAAAGAAAATGAAAGGATAACCCAACTGGAGGCTCAACTAGATGAGGCTGAAGCAGCTCGTTTTGAGCTAAGCCTGTCCTTGAAACAAGAAAAAAATCTTAGGTACGAACTTGAAGAATTTGTGCGTAGTATTTACAAGGAATGCAACAACTTACTAACCGAAGAAGACAAGCCCGACATTGATACTGTTTTAGCCAGCCTGGCGGAAAATATTAAAGTTATGGCCAGGGCTTATCAAATTAGATTATAAAAAAAGCCACCCGGCTAAAGGTGGCTTACAGATGAATTTTAGTTAAAGATTTAATCGGTTACGTGCTTTTCCATTAAATAATCGAAATTGCGGTTATAGTTTACCATAGCACTAAATGCCCTGGAAACCTCAACAGAATCGAGTCCATCTGCACTTCTAAACTGCCCCACGTACAGGTCATCGCCATGCATTTGTAAATACACATTTTTAAAATAGTGGTTTAGTTTTAAAATATTGAGCATCTGCTCTTTTTTATTTTCTTTAGTAATAGTTTTAATTAGAACAAAAGCCTGAAAAAACACGGTTTCATCATCTGCACCGGGTAAAATTTGCACAAATACCTGTTCATTTTCGTACGGAAAAATCCACAAATTTTCATTTTCGGTTCGGCATGTGGCCGGGTCTTCACCCAGCCCTTCTATCATCGATTCTACAATTTCAATATATTCTTCCATGGCTATTTACAATGAGGTTAACACTTCTTTATACTCCTCCTTAAACTCATCGGCATATCCACCAATGCGAAGTATCATTTCTTTGATTTCGATTTCGTCCAACCCATAGGTTTCGCGTATTCCTTTTACAATAAGTAAATTATTGTTAACCATACAAAACGTACTTTCAAATAAACGCCCATTGGTATTTAACAGGTGCTCATAAAAATCGCCATCCACATTTTCCGGTACAAAACCTAAAGGAGCAAACACCTGAAAATAATTCCAGTTTTGCTCATCGGTAAAGGTTTCAACTCTAAAATTGGAATTGCCAAACTTGAGTTGCCATACATTTTCTTCATCTCGGTCTCGTGCATTTTCAGGGTCAAGACCCAAACCCACTAATACCCCTTCAATGGTATCAGCCGTTTCTTTTAAATCCATAATACATAAAATTTGGTTACAAAACAGGCCTATAGAATTGCCCATCTATACCAACATAGAGAGGAATTCAAGCCAACTACTAATAAATTTTAAAGATATAAAAATAAATAGATAGTTGGCCTGTAGGTTAAAGGTTATCTTTAAAACAATTCTTTGGCTATTCTATACACAGGCTCGGCCTTACCCATGGAATAAAAGTGCAAAGTAGGCACA
>JALWRJ010000393.1 GCA_026994125.1 Cyclobacteriaceae bacterium
CAGCTGAGCTAAGGAGGCTTAATTTATGAAGCTGCCAAATATAAAACCTTTTGTTTTTATACTACCATCTGTTAAGTAAAGCTGGTGCTTGCCCGCAGGCTGGCTCCTTCTCTAAAATTGTCCACCAGACAATTTCTTAACGTTCGGCCCTCAGCTGAGCCTTGTCCGACCTTTGGCGGATAAGGAGGCTGAAGTGGTATTTGCATTCATTTAAAACTACAATTGCTTTACTCAAATGCGATGCAAAAATAGACGGTCGATTGAATTTACCAAAACTTATACCCTAGAATTTTAAAGTTTATTTTCGGCAAACTCCAGCGCCCTGATTTCCATCCAGGAATGACGATAATTTTTACCGGGAAAACCGACATGGCCACCATAGGCAGGTAACTCCAAAAACAAATTATCAATATGTTTTGCCTCCTCAACAGGATAGCAAGCTGGAGGCATAAATGGGTCGTTTTGGGCAATTAACATAAGTGTTGGAATGGGCAATTTGTTAAGCCTTTCTTTACACGAAGCATGGGCATAAAATGAGGCAGCCGTTTTGAACCCATGCAAGGGAGCTGTAAATCGCTCGTCAAACTCTGCAAAACTGTTAATTTTATCCAGCCCCACAACATCTATAAGTTTAGGATATTGTTGTGCCTTTATAGCAATTTTCTTTTTGAGCTTATCAAGAAACCGTTTGCGGTAAAATTTGTTACTTTTTTTCTCTAACTGTTTTGCGCTTGCACCTACATCTACTGGGGGCGATATCACAACTGCTTTGGTAATCGGCTTAGGAATGGCTGTATTACGCGTTAAATAGTTTAAAATCATGGCTCCTCCCATGCTAAAGCCAACCAGCAATAGTTTACCATAGGTATTCTGTTTCAAAATATAATCCAAGGTAAAAGCAATGTCTTCTACATCGCCATGGTGGTATAGCCGGGGTTGTTTATTCATTTCTCCGGAGCAACTGCGTGCATTCCAGGCGGCTACATCCCAACCATGGGCAGCAAAATGCTTAGCTACTCCTTTTACATAATGGCGGTGGCTATTACCTTCGAGCCCATGAAATACAACTACTAATTTTTCATTTCCTTGCTTTATCCAATCAATATCCAAAAAATCATCATCAGGCGTTTCTATCCGTTCGCGTGTATAGGCTACCCCGTTTACCTTTCTAAACATACTGGGCACAATAGTAGAAACATGCCCATTGCGTAAATAAAATGGGGGCGTATAGCTCGATTTTAGTAGTGGCATAAACTATTTTTTAGCACAAATTTGGTTAAAGTCTTGTAGAAAGTAATTTCAATTTGTTTATTCCCTACATCGCAAATACTTCGGAAAACAAAGGGTTAAAAGTTTCCATCATCCAAAATTCAACATCTCACATCTCACATCTCACATCTCACATCTCACATCTCACATCTCATATTTCATATCTCATATCTCATATCTCATATCTCATATTTCACATTTCACATTTCACCTCTCACATCACGCTATCTCTCCCCCACAACTCGACCCCGCCCCGGCCGTACAGCCATAACAATGATTTCCGGTTTTTATAGTACGTTGGTTCAACAAGGCTTTATCAAAATCTTTAATATGGGCAATATTTTGGCATTTCATCTCCAGCATTTGGTTAAAATCGCAATCGTACAGGTAACCATCCCACCCTACCGAAAGCGTATTGCGGCACATCACGCCTTCTACAGCTAGAGGGTTAAAAGCATTAGATAGTTCTTCCATATAGGTATTGTAATTACCCGATTGAATTAAGTAATCTAAAAACCGGCTGATGGGCATATTGGTAATGGCGAACAAATTATTAAAAACAATACCGTGTTGACGTTGCAGGCGCTGTTTAAAATCGCGTTCTAATGACGCCTGGGCCGGAGGCAAAAACGCCCCACTAGGATTATATACCAAATTTAAATGCAACCCGGAACCTTCCTGGCCATACCCGGCTTTGTTTAGCATTTGCAATGCTTTTATCGATTGGTCGAATACGCCATTGCCGCGTTGGGCATCGGTACGTATTCTCGAAAAATGAGGCAGCGAAGAAATAATTTCGACATAATGCCTGGCGTAAAATTCGGGTAAATCGTTGTATTTAGGATTAGCTACAATAATGGTAAGGTTGCAACGTACCATAACATGGGCACCTCTTCGCCTAATTTCTTCAACAAACCATCTAAAGTCCGGGTTCATTTCCGGAGCTCCGCCTGTTAAATCAACCACGTGTATTTTTCCTTTTTCGATGGCATCCAAGCATAATTGCATGGTTTCACGAGTCATTATTTCCTTACGGTCGGGGCCTGCATCAACATGGCAATGCGCACAGGTTTGATTACACATTTTACCCAGGTTAACTTGCAAAATATCTACATTGGTAGGGGCAAGTTTATCAAACCCGGCTTCGGATATTCGTGTAGTAAAAGCAGGAATATCAGCCCCTTCTAAGACCTCTAACTGAGCAGATGAATTAGCATATACATGCTTTTGAGCGTTTAATGTTTTCAATGTTATTTTATTTTACCTTCTCTCAAAAAGCCTGTTTACATGGTTAAATCTTTCACTTTATTCATCATTTGCACGCCATGCACCAAACTGGCCCCTCCTCTAATAGCAGCAGCTACGTGTACCGCTTCCATCATTTGCTCTTCATCGGCTCCTTTTTCGAGCGAGCTTTTGGTATAGGCATCGATACAATATGGGCATTGTACGGCATGGGCAACCCCTAAAGCAATCAAGGCTTTTTCACGTTGGCTAAGCGCTCCTTCTTTAAACACTTCATCGTACCAACTAAAAAATTTATCACCCATTTCCTTTTGGTATTCACTAATTTGGCCAAATTTCTTTAAGTCTTCTTCAATATAATACGGCTTACTCATTGTTGGTTGTTTTTTTAATGAAGTACAAAGGTAACAACACGAATTGCCAACTTAACAATGATAGTCCGGTTTAGGTTCAGAAACAAAAAAATAACACCAGTACCTCAACATTACATATTCGGTGCGCTTTTTGTGGTAGGGCTCCTATTATTTTGCAGCCTATGAACAAAGTTATACTTGCTTTACTTTTTATTATTACCAACAGCCTTACCGGCTTGGCTCAATTTATTAAAGTATCGGATGGCAACACAAAAGCACCTCTTGCCCGTGTACTTATATACGATGAGCAAGGACAACACGCTATTACAAACACAGACGGCACTGCCTCCATTACCCATTTAGCCGATGGGCTCATCAGTTTTCAACACCTCGGCTACACCACGTTGATAGTTCCTAAATCAAATATTGAGGGTGTTGTTTACCTTACCCACAGCAGCATAGCTATTCAGGAAGTAGTGGTTTCGGCCAATAAATGGGAAGAAGACCCTACGGAAATACCGGTTCAAATTAGTAAGATAACATACGAGGACATAGCCCTCCAAAATGCGCAAACCACGGCAGATGTACTGCAAAACTCAGGCGAAGTATTTGTTCAAAAAAGCCAGATGGGTGGAGGTAGCCCCATGATTCGAGGCTTTGCCGCCAATAAAATACTGCTTTCGGTAGATGGCGTACGCATGAACAATGCTATTTACCGTAATGGGAACCTGCAAAATGTAATTACACTGGACGCTCTTACCACCGAAAGTGCCGAGGTCGCGTTTGGGCCGGGCGGCCACCTGCTGCGCCTCGTCGTGGCTGAGTTCCTCCAGTTCCACGGCGGTCTGGCGGGCTTTCTCGATCGCCTCGCGCAGCACCGGCAGGGCGCGGGATTCGGCCTGTTCGACGCCCTCGCGCACCC
>JALWRJ010000394.1 GCA_026994125.1 Cyclobacteriaceae bacterium
GCATAAGCGATGTCGTCATGGTGCAAATAGCTGGTAATCAGTTGCATTGCCTCTTGGTGGCTGAGGTGTGCAAGTTGCTGTTTGCTAACCAATGTATAATCTATTTGCATGGAGGCTCTGCGCAGCGGCTTGGCCCAGCGAGGGTCAAACGCATAGGCTCCTTTCATTTTAACCAGTACCAAGGGTACGTTTAACAGCTTGGCCAATTTGCCAATAGAGGGGTCTAAGGGGTGAGTAACCCCCGACCAGGTACGGGTTCCTTCCGGAAAAAGCGCCACAGCTCCTCCGCTCTCTATTACCTTTTTCATGGCTCGAATTACCTGCGTGTCGCGTACTCCTTTTTTCTTAGGTATGGCACCCAATCCACTAAAAAGAGGGCCGTAAAATGGGTCGCGCAGGATGGCATCTGAGGAGACAAAATTGGGCTTCTTGGTTAAAAAATCACTAATTATAAACGGGTCGTAGCGCCCATAGTGGTTGGCTAACAGCAGGTAAGGCTCCTGTAAGTTTTTTACTGCTTTGGGCACGTTGGCTTTAATATGAAAAACTTTTTTAAATAGAGCAATGATAAGCTTTACAGCTATTCTAAAATGCCATTTTATTGGATAGGGTGCAGGCGGTTTCAAAGGGTTGTAAGGTTATTGATTAATCAAAACTGTGTTGCCCCTTCCAAATCATTAGGTTAGAAAAATCAGGCGTTTGTTCAACCGTTGCCGTATGTAAAGGTTTGGCAAATAAGCTAAGGGATTTAGGGCTTGTTACATCTCTAAACCCCGTTAAATTGTAACTTATTTCGGCAATCTTACCCCAAAAGCCAATTCCTTCATAAAAACTAAGCTTTATGCGGCATGTATTATCGTATTTTGCCAGGGTTCTGGTATGGAATGAAGTTTCAAGCCATTGGTTGTTTCCCCAAGTCATTTTACCAACAAATCCCTGCTCTTTAACGTCTTTGAGAGTATCGTTATTCCAAAGTTCTACCCTGGCAATTAAATTGCTCGTTATGCCAATGTCAATGTGGGTAAGGTTTGGGTTATTTTCAAATGTAATTCGCTGGCCGTAGAATTCTTTTTCTGGCTCCATATTGGCTGGTCGGCTAAATTGCACCCTGGCTATAAAAGCATTTTGTTGAATGTTTTTGGGTGGTATGTCTGCAAAACCAACACAGCTAAACCCTGTTAAATCTTCTTGTTTGAAATGTGGAGAGGCATTAAAAGTGGTAAACCTCAGCAATAGTAAAGTTAAAAAAATCAGGCTTGAGCCCATCGCTATTTTAATCAGTATTCTTCTCATATTTAAATTTATCTATTTACAGCGATGCAAACTTGCCTTTTGATTTGCGAATGTTTACTGCTACTACCTTGTATTCGGGGCATTTAGCTTCCGAATCGTGTACATCGCTGGTTATTAAGTTTACCATAATTTCAGGGAAATGAAAAGTGGTACTCATCACTCCAGGTTTTACCTCATCGGTTATTTTAGCCTTAATATCTACTTTGCCTCTGGCCGAGGAAACACAGACCATATCGCCCTCCTTAATGTGGTGGTTTTCTGCATCCTTAGGATTGATGAGCAGTACATCTTCGGTAATGATATCCACATTTCCGGTTCTTCGGGTCATCGCCCCACAATTATAGTGTTCCAATTCGCGGTTAGTAGTTATAATATAGGGGTATTTTGCTCCGTTTTCTTCAATTTCCTGGCTTTCGGCCCAATCGTAGTAAGCAAATTTGCCTTTGCCAATTTTAAATTCATCTGTGTGAATTATTTCAGAGTCAGTGCCATCGGCTGCCACCGGCCATTGCTTACCGTTTATGTCTAGGTTTTGCCAGGTTATTCCTTTAAAGAAAGGCACAATTTGAGCTATTTCGGCTAGCACGTTTTCGGCATCATAGTCAGGTTGGTTATAGCCCATTCGGTTCATTACATCTATTATAATCTGGCCATCCACTTTGGTGCCTTTCAGGGGTGGCACCGTGGCATTTACCCGCTGTACCCTGCGTTCGCCATTGGTAAATGTGCCTGATTTTTCTAAAAATGAAGCACCCGGTAAAATCACATCGGCCAGTTTAGCAGTTTCGGTCATAAACAGTTCCTGAACAATAAATAGGTCGAGTGCGTTGAGCGCCTTTTTAACTTTAGAAGTATTGGGGTCGGTTTGTACTACATCTTCGCCAATAATCCACAGAGCTTTTAATTTCCCATCCAGGGCAGCGTCAAACATTTCCGGTATTTTATAGCCCACCCGGGTGGGGATGTCGGTTTTGTAAAAGTTGCGATAGGTTTGTTGAATCTCGGGATTCGTAACATCCAAATAGCCGGCTCCCTGGTGGGGTTGTACCCCCATATCGGCTGCGCCTTGCACATTGTTTTGGCCACGCAAAGGGTTTACCCCTACGCCTCTGCGGCCAATGTTGCCGGTAATAAGGGCCAGGTCGGCAATTAATTGTACTGTAAAAGTGCCTTGCGAGTGTTCGGTAACACCTAGCCCATGAAACGACATGGCATTTTGTGCTTTGGCATAGGCCAGCGCAGCTTCTTTTACCAGTTGTCGGTTTACGCCCGTTACCTCTTCCATTTTGTCAATGTTGAGTGCTAATAGGTGTTGTTTAAATTCCTCAAATCCTTCGGTACGCTTTTCAATAAACGCATCATCTTGCGCATTTTCTTTTAGTATATAGTGTAGCATCATGTTAAGCAAGGCTACATTGGTGCCGGGCCTGAGTTGCAAATGATAATCGGCATACCGAGCCAGCACAGTTTCGCGAGGATCGACCACAATCAGCGTGGTGCCTTTCATGGCGGCTTGTTTAATTTTGGCTCCGGTAACGGGATGGGCAGCCGTAGGGTTAGCGCCAATAACAAGCATACACTGGGTATATTTTAAATCGATGATGGAATTGGTGGCAGCCCCGGTACCAAACGAGCGTTGCATACCCAGGGCGGTGGGAGAGTGGCATACCCGGGCACATCCATCAATATTATTGGTGCCTACTACGGCTCGTATAAATTTTTGCATCAGGTAATTTTCTTCGTTAGTACACCTGGCCGAAGAAATGCCTGCAATAGCATCCGGGCCTTGGTTAGTTTTAATGGCCGTTAGTTTATCAACTATAAACGTGTAGGCTTCCTCCCAGCTAACCTCATGCCAGTTGCCTTCTTTTTTGAGTATGGGCGAGCGAAGCCGTTCCGGATGGTTGTAAAACTTAAAGGCATAGCGCCCTTTCAGGCAGGTGTGTCCCTGGTTTACTTCGGCATCGTAGGGGGCTGTAATGCTAACTACTTCGTTGTTTTTTACGGCTACTTCTAAATTGCATCCTACCCCACAGTAGGTGCAAATGGTGCGTACCGTGGTATCGTGCGGGGTTGTTTTAGAAGCAAATACATCGGTAATGGCTCCTGTAGGGCAGGCTTGGCTGCAGGCACCACAGCTTACACAGTCCGATGCTTTAAAGCCTTGGTTCATGCCCATGGTTACGGTGTTGTCAAAACCACGCCCCACCATGGTTAGCACCATTTCGCCTTGTACTTCATCGCAGGCACGTATGCAGCGGTAGCAATTTATACAAGCAGCCAGCGAAGCCCGCATATAGGGGTGGGTAGTATCTTCGGGCCTGTTTAGGTGGTTTTTACCTGGTGCGTAGCGTACATCTGCCGGAGTGATGTCTAGCTCCATGGCAATACGCTTGAGTTCATTGGTGGCCGGGTTATCTGTTTCAAACTTAGCAGCCGGGTAATCGGTTAGTACTAGCTCTACAATATTTTTACGTAGTTTTTTA
>JALWRJ010000395.1 GCA_026994125.1 Cyclobacteriaceae bacterium
TAAACAGCAAAAAGCTCAGGCTAACTGGAGTATTATCAGTTAGGTCTGAGCTTTAGAAAAGTTTCGCTTAAAGCTGATAGCATTCTTTAAGTCGAATTCAGGTCTTAAAATTTAAAACCCACTCCGGTTTGCATAATCAGTTGTTCCAAAGGGGTGTTATAGGCAATTTGAGCGTTTAGAAAAAGCTTTTTTCCTAAAGCAAAATCAGCTCCCCCACCAAACACAGCACCAAAAAAATTGTCTTTAAACGTTAACGGTTCGGTAAGTGCAGACGATAACACGCTTTTTTCAGCGGCAAACGCTACCCCGGCCAAAGCATATACATTTACGCCCCCGGTTACAAAAAAATATTTGCCTTCAATGTTTAAGGTGTTAGCCGAGTAGGTAACTTCACCGGTGGCTGGGTCACCAATTTTTGAGTCGAAAAAGAAGGTGTACCTGGTGCCAACCGCCAGCCTGTCTATAATAAAATAATCTCCTGTAATGCTAATACCGGTGCCAAAAGCCTTATCAGCTTTGTTTTCTTTAATGGCTGCTTTGGTGCCCATACCCAATCCGGCAATAATTCGCGCATCTCCCTTTTCTTGCCCAAAAACCATTGAGCTGCTTAAAAGAGCTACTACTACACATGCTAAAAGTTTGTTTTTCATTTTTAGTTTGTTTAAGTTATTAATTATTAAAAGTTTATAAAAAAAAGAGGCCGAAGCCTCTTTGTGTTTACTATAATAACAAAGGCTATTTTATGATAAAACCAACGCCAAGGTTTATTACCAATTGTTCAATAGGGGTATTATATTTTACTTGTCCGTTAAGGAATAGTTTTTCACCCAAGCCAAAATCAACTCCGGCTCCAATATTTACACCTACTTTGTTATCTTTAGCTGTAGTATTAAGCCCCCCAAAACCTAAACCAAAATCAGGGATTGAAACAGTGGCCTTAGCTGTAGCAAAAGAAAGCCCTCCAATACCATACAAGTTAACTCCGTTGGTTAAAAAATAGTATTTAGCATCTACATTAAATGAGCTAACTTTTAAACTTACTTCTCCGGTAGTTCCACTACCAACGCTAGACTTAAAAAAGAACGTATAGCTGGGAGAGATGGCTAGTTTATCAATGACAAAATAATCGCCACCAATATTTATACCCATGCCTAGTTTTTCGCCACCGGTATCGCTAATAGCTGCTTTGGTACCCATGGCTAAGGCAGCCGATACTCTAATTTGACCCTTGTCTTGTGCCTGAACCCGGGTAATAGTTCCTAAAACTACCAGCACTGCAATCATTACTAAAGATTTTTTCATTGTTTTTGATTTGATTTAAAATACAAGTATAAAATTATTCAAAATTAAATAAAAATAATCTACTAAAAATGATATAAATCAGTTTGGGTTTTTAATATAATTCTTTTTTAAGTTTGGTAATTCTACGGTATGATTGGTCAATCCGTTCGCGCTTAATTTTACCTTCCATCACCAGTTTTTTTAGTAGGCTGTGCAAAAACTCATAGTTTCGGTCTTTGCTGGCCGTAATATTATTCGAAAAAATTACTACATCAAGTCCTGCATTTATGCCCAGTTCCAAAGCTTTTTCAACCCCATAATATTTGGTAATGGCATGCATTTGCATATCATCACTAAACACCACACCATCATAGCCCAACCGTTGTCGCAATATGCCTTCCAAAATAGTTTGAGATAAAGTGCCCGGCAAGCCCAGGGTATCGAGGTGTTGGTTTACAATATGAGCCGACATCACTCCATGTAACAGCCCTTGTTCTATGAGCAAGCGGTAAGGTTCCAGTTCGTTTTCCTGCCAGGTGTTGGTAACATCGGCCATGCCTTTATGGGTATCGGCTTTGGAACTGCCATGCCCGGGGAAATGCTTACCCACCGTAAGTACGTGCTGGCGGGTATGAGCTTTAATGGTAATGGCTGCATGTTTTGCTACCATTTGAGGGTCGGCACTATACGAGCGCTCTACTTTGGCTATAATAGGGTTTTCAGGATTAGAAGCTAAATCTAAGATGGGGGCAAAGTTTACGTTAAACCCCAGGCCGGCCAGTGTAGCAGCCGTAGTTTGTGCGTAATAGAGGGTAGAGTCTTGGTTATCCAACCGGCCCAGGTAAGCGGCCGTTACTGAGGCCGGAAACCCGTACTTGGTTTTTAGTCGGTTTACGCGGCCACCTTCCTGGTCTATGGCCATAAACAAGGGCACCGTTGCTTTTTGTTGCATGGTAAAAGTAAGGTTTTTAAGGCGGTGGTACGAATCTACCGAATCAATGTTTTTTTCAAATAGTAATACGCCTCCTACATGTCCCTTTTCAATTTCGGCCAGTAGTGGGTCGTTGGCCTCTATGGCAGTGCCGCCAAAACCCACCATCAGCATTTGGCCAATTTTTATGTCGAGGCTGTCTTGTTCTTGTGCAAGCCCCACAAAAGGCATAAAAGCACTAATTCCTAGTAGTAATAATTTGTTAATACTTTTCATATATACGTCTTAAAATAGGTTCCATTTCTTTTTTTATGATTGCGGACGGTACCGCATAGTTATTATTCATATAGCTAAAAATGAGTATTTTGCCCGATTTTGCCACCAAAAAACCGCTTAAGCAAAACACATGAGTTAGGGTACCTGTTTTGCCGTAAATATAGGCAGGCTCAGCAGCAAACCAATGGGCTAAGGTGCCTGCCTTACCCCCGGCCGAAATCAAGCTAAAAAGCCTGTCTTGCCCCATTTGTTTATAGAGTTCTTGCCAAAGAGCCACCGTATTGCGAGGGGTTACCAGGTTGTACCTCGAAAGCCCTGAGCCATCGCGCCACACCATTGGATCGGGCAAAAAGCTTTCCATAACCGGAGTCATGTTGCGTATGGCTAGTTGGGTAGAAAGGGTATCGGTTTGCATGGCTGCTACTTGTAAAAGCAAATGCTCTGCCAAAAAATTATCGCTTTGTTGCATCATTACTTTTAATACGGAGTCTTTAGGAATACAATAATAGATATTTGTGTGGTCAGGAACCGGTGCTTGCACAACTTCTACAGGTATGTTAAGGGTATCTTGTAATAAATTTTGAAGTGTGTTTTTAGTAAAATAAATGGGTCGCTTTCGTTCACAATCTTCGCAGTTACCCGTGGTAACCTCAAACCGGTTGCTAAACTCCTGACGCTGCACTTTAAACTTATCTCCGGTTTGTTGAGATATTGAATCAGCAAAAATTTGAGGCAATACTTTCAAGGAAGTAGCAAGGCTATCGAGTATAAAATCAACCGAATTTCCATACACCGGAAATCCCGTCTTTTCCTGCGCATAGCTGCCATTATAGTCATCCCAAGCCCAGCCCGGGCCAAACCGGGTGTCTATAAAATTTGTTGTAGATAGGTACAGCTTGGGTTGTTGTTTTAAAAAGGCATAGGTAGAGCCTTGAGGCAACAGGGGATTTAAAAATACCGGATTAGCCAGGCCCCAAACCCATAAAGCAGTATCGGTTTTTAGGTACCGATAGGCCGGAATACTATCGGGCAGCACACTATTTGCAGCATAAAGGGTATAGACCTTGGTGTTAGAGGCCGGAGTAAAATACTGCGAAGCATTGTGAGCCAGTAATTCTTTTTCGGTAGTAGGGTTGTATAAGTAAAAACCGGCCGCATAATTGTATTTACTTTCAAGCGCAACAATCGATTTTTTAACACTTGCGCAGCCAGCTAAATATAATGTTAAAGCCAACCAGTACGTCTTCTTCATGAGATTATGTATCTTTAAACCGTATTCAAATTAAAGC
>JALWRJ010000396.1 GCA_026994125.1 Cyclobacteriaceae bacterium
TTTCAATGGTTATCTATTACGTGCAAGTTACAAAATTATATTTTTTATGCCATATTTTGGCAGAAGTAGCGGTTTCTGTGGGTTATTTAAATCCCGTAAGGCAACCACTGCAGTCCTGCTATCTAAAACTTAAATTAAACTTTTCACCAATCAGGCGCAAGCCTGCTAAGCCACAGGTACGCATTTGCTTGTGCTTTGAACTTACCTTACCAGGTGGCTATAAGCGGGATAAAGTTTTGTTTTAGCGAGCAAGCATAACATCCAAATTTTCGGATAATGACAAATTAAATTTTATAAGTTTTGCAATAGTTGTAGAAAAGCATTATTAAGCTAATTCAGCAAAGGTTGTGTGTTTATTTAAATTTAAGAGCTTAAATTGCTCTACTCAAAATTGGCCTTTTAGTTTTTTTTAACTAACCTTATGTTATGAAAAAACTAGCAGTTATCCTTGGTTTATTACTGGTTGGGTTAGGAGGGGTTGCTTCTGAATTACAACCTATTCCATCCTTAAAAAAGCGAGTAACCGATAAAACAGGCACGCTGCGAGCCACTGAGCTACATGCCCTGGAGCAGAAATTGGCTGATTTTGAAACGCAAAAGGGAAGCCAAATTGTGGTGGTAATTATACCCACCACCGAGCCCGAAGCTATTGAACAGTACAGCATAAGGCTGGCCGAAGCCTGGGAAATAGGGCGCCAGGGCGTTGATGACGGGGTTATCTTGTTAGTTGCCAAGGACGACCGCAAACTACGCATTGAAGTAGGCTATGGGCTGGAAGGAGCCATTCCCGATATCTACGCCAAGCGCATTATCGAAAACATTATATTGCCCCGGTTTAGGCAGGGCGATTTTGCCGGAGGAATAAACCAGGGGGTAGATGCCCTTATGCAGTTGATAAATGGGGAGAACCTACCGACAGCACTTACTGAAAAGGCTGAAACACAAGGCGTTCCGGGTTGGGTTATTCCACTTGTCTTAGTGTTGTTTTTTGTTTTGATGATGAATACGCCTAGAAAATATATTTCGCTTTTATTTCCGCTAATGTTAGGTGTTATTTCGTGGTTGACAATAGGGTTTGGGGTAGCTATGCTAGTTTTAATGATTACGCTCATAATTGTGGCCGGTACAGGTAAAAATAAGGGGAGAGGTTCTTCGGGTAGTAGTTCAGGTAGCAGTAGTTATTCAAGCAGTAGTTATTCAAGCAGCAGTTATTCAAGTAGTAGTTTTAGTGGAGGCGGAGGTAGTTTTGGCGGAGGAGGTGCCTCAGGTGGTTGGTAATAGTTTTGTGGGATGTATAGAAAAGAGTGTTTAGTTATCTTTAAATTTAAGGTAAAGGATTTTTTGGCTAGCCGATTAGGCAGCCAATAACTATATAATAAATTAGTATAAGTAAATGAAAACCTGGCTTGGTATTGTTTTATGGATAAGTAGCAGTGTTTGGGTAAACGCACAAAAGTTACAACCTTTACCCGAACTTAATCAGCGCGTGACTGACTTAACAGCTACCTTATCGCTCCATGAGAAAAATACATTGGAGCAGGATTTGGCTGCTTTGGAAAAAGCGAAAGGCAGCCAGGTAGTAGTGGTAATTATACCCACCACCGAGCCCGAAGCTATTGAACAGTATAGCATCCGGCTGGCCGAAGCCTGGAAAATAGGGCGCGAGGGTGTTGATGACGGGGTTATCCTGTTAGTAGCTAAAGACGACCGCAAACTACGCATTGAAGTAGGCTATGGGCTGGAAGGTGCCATTCCCGATATCTACGCCAAGCGCATTATCGAAAACATTATATTGCCCCGGTTTAGGCAGGGCGATTTTGGGGGAGGATTAATGGATGGTGTGCAGGCTATTTCAGGCCTGATTAACAAAGAAGAACTGCCCGATGCATTAAAAGATAAAAGTAAGTTTAGTTGGGCAGGTATCTTTTTTCTACTCTTACTGCTTTCAAACTTTTTTGCGCTGGCCTACTTTAAAAGTAAAAAAATGAGATTTGTAGCTGCCTTGGGATATTTTGTGTTGGGCTGGCTGGTAATGGATGTGGCTAGTGGCTTCCTGTTTGTCTTCCTGTTTTTATTTTTGGCTTTATTTTCAAAAATTATTGGAGCAGGCACCACAGGTACGCGAAGATCCTATTACTCCGGACATAGCCATTTTGGTGGAGGTGGGGGCTTTTCGTCAGGCGGAGGCTTTAGCGGAGGAGGCGGAGGCAGTTTTGGCGGAGGAGGTGCCTCTGGTGGTTGGTAATTAATTATAAAAAATAAAACTATGAAGTTTTCAACAGAAGATAGAGAAAAAATAAAAGAAGCAGTAGCCGGCTTAGAGCGCGAATCTTCGGGCGAGCTTGTTTTTTATTATGCCAAAAAGAGCGATGGGTACAGTGAAGCCGCTTGGAAACTGCCCGCCATTATTGGCTTTGTGGCGGTACTAATTGCTGCTATTTTAGCTTATTTGTGGCAACTGCCCCCTATGTTTACACCCTTTGTTTTAACCATGGGCATTGCATTACTTATGCTAACGGTGTATATCATGGCAGTTTTGGTTCCGGTTATCAGAGTGGGCTTTACACCCGAGGCAATTGTACAGCACCGCGTGCTTACAAAAGCTCGCGATATGTTTTTGCAAGAAGAAGTATTTGCTACGCAGGAACGGATTGGAATCTTAATTTTTATGAGCGAATTGGAGCGAAAAGTGGTTGTGTTGGGGGATAGTGGCATAAACAAAAAAATAGAAGATCATGACTGGAACAGGGTGGTTGAACTAATTGTTCAGGGTATTAAAGACAAGCAACCTGCCCAAGGTATCATTCAGGCAGTGGAGGCCTGCAAGCAAATACTCCTCGAAAACAATTTTGTTATTAAGCCGGGTGATACCAACGAGCTTTCGGATGCTATCCGCATTGAAGAATAAGAAGTTTTGCGTTTTTACAGGGGCTGGTGAGTGTAAAATACATTCGAATTTTTAGTTCTAAATTATTGACTTCTATCAATATTCTACTTGGTAAACATCATAGTATGGCACCAATGCTTGGGCTATATTTACTTTCGAAATTAACCGGAAACCACACGTTATTGCCGAACTATAGCGTGCCTTACCAGGGTAATAGCAAAATAATTGATGTTTAGCTCGTTCCCAACCAATTATTTTCCCTACTACGACTGGTATTTGCAATGGGCATTAGGGTGTTTACTTTCTGCGATATACGTGCAGGGTAGCTATCGTTAAGGTTAATGCTGCCCTGTTTTTAGTTAGCTATTAAACGGCTTAAAAACCATACGCTGCTCGTAGTTTTTTAGGTAGTTTGTTTACCACCAACTGGTAGCTGTGGTCAATGAGTTCCAACAGTAAGGCATCACTTACCGAACCGTCTGTAGCTACACCAATCCAATGCTTTTTATTAAAATGATAGGCATAGTTTATACCTGGTTGCTCTTCGCGCAGTTGAGCTCCTCTTTCAGGATCGCATTTTAAACTTATTGATGCAAAAGATTCAACATCGGTGAGGGCAAACATTTTACCTGCCACTTTAAATACCAAGGCAGTTTCATTAAACGGAAATTCTTCGGTTACTCCGGGCTTGGCCAGGCAGTAATTTCGGTAGTCTTCAATGTTCATCTTACAATTAGTTTAATTTCCAGTGTGTAGCCGGTATTTGCCGGCTGTGTATAAAATAAGTTGGTTGCCATCCACATCTTTTAAACGGGCTTCATGCCATAGCCATCGTTGTTTAACCGGCCTTTGTTCAAATTCAATTCCTTTAGCTAGTAATTTTTGAT
>JALWRJ010000397.1 GCA_026994125.1 Cyclobacteriaceae bacterium
TGCCCAAAGCCCAACGCGATGTGTTTGTGTGGCACGAACTGGAAGGGCTTAGTTTTAAAGATATGCAGCAAAAAACAGGCGATACCATAAATACTTTACTATCGCGCAAAAGATATGCGGTACAGTATTTACGTAAAAAATTAATTGATTTATATACCCAAATATAGAATACGATGAAAGCTAAATGGTTTTTGATGGCACTTAAATTTATTACCGGCTTGGTACTTTACTTTATGGTAATAGCTTGGGTAATTATGAAAATATGGAATGGGTTGGTGCCCGGTATTACGGGCTGGCAAATGCTAAGTTATTACCAGGCATTGGTGCTTTTGGTGCTGGTTCGCTTAATGACCGGCCTAAAAATAATGGGTGGTGGTTATATGAAGAACCACTTTAAGCAAAGATGGACTGGGATGAGCGAAGAAGAGCGGGAGGCCATGCGAGAAAAATTCCGAGCTAAATGGTGCAATAAGCAATAAAAATTAGAATAGAAAAATACATAAAAAAACTATGGAAACTTTTGTGTTAATAAAAGTTTCCATAGTTTTGCGCCTTTCCTATATTATATGGACGAGAAAAGACGACAAGAAATTACTAGAATGTTTATGACCTACGGGGTAAGGAGTGTATCTATGGATGACATTTCGCGCCACTTGGGCATATCTAAAAAAACACTTTACCAATATTTTAAAGATAAAAATGAATTGGTTAAAGAAATAACAAAGTCGGTTATTGAAGACCGGCAGCAGGAATACGATGAAGTGGCACAAGGAGCCGATAACGCCATTGAAGAATTGTTTTTAATGTCGAAATGTTTGCGTAAGCATTTTGCCGAAATTAACCCGGCCCTCATTTTCGACCTTAAAAAGTTTCATGCCGAAGCCTGGGATGTATTTGTAGAATACGAACACGTAACTGTATTTGAGAGCATAAAAGCCAACCTGGAAAAGGGCGTAAAAGAAGGCTATTACCGCAAGGATATAAACATTAAGGTGTTGGCAAAATTACGGGTTGAGCAGGTTCATATGTCGTTTGATCCACATGTATTTCCAAAAAATGAATACGATTTTACCGAAGTACAGGTTCAAATGTTCGACCATTTTGTGTATGGCTTATTAACTGCCAAAGGGCATTTACTGTACGAAAAATATAAACAAGAAAACTAGCTATCTACTATGTATAAAAAACTCATAACAACCATGTTAGCTGGATTTTTTGTGCTAACACTACAAGCGCAGGAAATCAAGCGTTTTTCGTTGCAGCAAGCCATAGCCTATGCGCTTGAGCATAACCCTGCGGTGGTAAATGCAAAGTTGGCCGAAGATATGGCTGATGGAAGGGTATCGGAAAACATTGCCACCGGCATGCCTCAACTTAATGCGGGCATCGATATTGCCAATAATTTTGAATTGCCCACCTCCTTTATTCCCGATTTTGTATCTCCGGCTGTGTATGGGGTACTTTTTCAGGAAAATGTAATTGCCCCAAAGCCCTTACCCGAAGCCGAAGTTTTTCCGGCCCAGTTTGGTACTGCCTTTTCCGGCTCGGCCACCATTTCGCTTTCGCAAATGATATTTAACGGCTCCTTTTTTGTGGGGCTCGAAGGCGCTAAAACCTACCGGGAGCTTTCGGGCAAGGAACTGGTTAAAACCCAAATTGATGTGGCCGAAATGGTGTCTAAATCGTACTATTCGGTGCTGGTGTCACAGTATCGACTCCAATTGGTGCAAACTAATTATAACCGGCTCGATTCGTTGCTCAACGAAACCTCCGAAATGTACCAAAGTGGGTTTGCCGAAAAAATTGATGTAAGCCGTAGCAAGGTGCAGTATAACAATATTAAGGTTGAGCTCGAAAATGCCGAGCGCTTGCTGGCCATGACCAAAGCCAACTTAAATTTTCATTTAGGCCTGCCCGTAACCGATTACATTGAACTTACCGATAAACTAAGCATGGATATGTTTGCCGATGAACCGGTAGAACCTTTTGAATACACTAACCGGATAGAATATTCTATTTTGCAAACTAACCAGCAATTGGCTTTCCTCGATAAAAAACTTAACAATGTAAAATACCTACCCAGTCTCGATTTATACGCTACCATTGGTGCTAATTTGGGTACGGGGGTAGCCTCTAATATTTTCGATATTACCAATGAGTGGTACAATTTTGGCCTCATTGGCGTGCGCATGAAAATACCCATTTTTGATGGCCTTCAAAAACACTACATTAATCAGCAAAAGAAACTAAAACTGGAGCAAATTGAGCAAAATTTTGACCAATTAGAACGCAGTATGGACTTAGAAGTACGCGATACCAAGGTGCAATTAGATAATGCCGTTGCAAAGCTCAAAGTATTAGACGAAAACATGCGTATTTCCGAAGAAGTGTACAAGGTAACTAAAGAAAAATACCAGGAAGGTATTGGCTCTAACCTGGAAGTAATAAATGCCGATGCCGATTTTAAAGAGGCGCAAAGCAATTATTTTATTGCCTTATACAATGCCTTAATTGCCAAGGTAAATTATAAAAAAGCATTAGGAAAACTACTTTAACAACAACAGAAACTAACGAAATGAAAAAATTAGGATATAGTGCACTGGTGGCTTTACTGGTTACGGCATCGTGCCAAACCACCGATATTGAAGCTAAAAAGAAAGCGTATGAGGAAGCTCGCAAAGAGCTGGCCAAACAAAAAGCCCTGGTGGCTTCGCTGAAAAAAGAACTTATCGAAGCAGGCGAAATAAAAGAAAGCAGTAACCTATCGTTGGTAACTACTCTTACTATTCGCCCCACCGTATTTGAGCACAAAATTACGGTTCGAGGAACGGTTAAATCGCGGGGCAACGTGTTTATATCGCCCGAAATGGGTGGGCGGGTAACCCAGGTGGCTGTTAAAGAAGGCCAAAAGGTAAAAATGGGCGATTTGCTGGTCTCGCAAGATACTCGCGTATTGCGCAACACCATCGAAGAGCTTAAAACTTCGCTTGAATTAGCCACTACCATGTACCAGCGGCAACAAAAATTATGGGATAAAAATATTGGCTCGGAAGTGCAATACCTGCAAGCTAAAAATAAAAAAGAAGCATTAGAACGAAAACTAGCTACTACACGTGCACAACTGGATAAACTAATGATTCGAGCTCCATTTTCGGGAGTTATTGATAAGGTAGATGTGCGGGTGGGCCAAAATTTGGCTCCCGGCCAACCTATTGTACGCTTGGTTAGCCTGGCCGATATGTACGTAAAAGCAAATATTTCTGAATCGTTTGTAGGTAAATTTGCACCCGGACAGCCGGTAGAAATTAACTTGCCATCGTTAGGCACTACCATTACTTCTTCTATTTCGGCCGTGGGGCAGGTAATTGAGCCAAAAAACCGAACCTTTGAAATTGAAATACTCATCCCTGCCCATACCCGGGCTAAACCCAACATGGTAGCTGTGCTTAGCTTAACCGATTACCGGAACCCCGAAGCAATTGTGGTGCCTACCAATATTATTTTTACTGACAAGCAAGGGGCTTACGTGTATCTGCTTAAAAAATCGAATGAGCAACATGTGGCCATTAGAGCTGATATTACGACCGGTGCTACCTCGGGTACCCTTACCGAAGTACTCAGTGGTTTGCAACCCAACGATGTGGTTATTGATAAAGGAATTTACGACATAAGCAACGGCAGCTTGGTGAAAATTGCAAAATAGCACCCTATGGAAAATAATAACACTATAGATAAAGATTTTAAACTAACCACCTGGGCGGTAAATAATACAACTACCGTACTTTTCTTAACTTTCTTAATTGTGGTTACAGGCATTAGTACCTATATTGGGTTGCCTCGCGAAAATTTCCCCGAAGTAAAAGTGCCTAAAATTTACATTGGTACTACCCATCCGGGTAACTCGCCCAAGGATATCGAAAATCTGATAACCCGGCCTATCGAAAAGGAACTAAACACTATTTCGGCTGTAGATAATATTAAGTCAACTTCTATACAAGATTACTCTACCATTGTGGTAGAGTTTACTACCGATACCGATGTAGAAGAAGCCCTTACCAAAGTAAAAGATGCCGTTGATAAGGCCAAAGCCGAATTGCCGAGCGATTTGGATAGAGACCCTAATATCTTTGAAATGGATATGAGTGAGTTTCCTATTTTGAACATTAATTTGTCCGGCAATTATACCATAGATCAACTAAAAGAATATGCCGAATACCTGGAAGATGAAGTAGAGAAATTTCCGGAAATATCTAAAGCCGAAATTAGAGGAGTGGACGAAAAAGAGGTAAAAATTAGCGTGGATCCGTACAAAATGGAAGCCATGCAGCTAAACTTTACCAATATTGAAAACGCCATTAAAAGCGAAAACGTAACCATGAGTAGCGGTAGCTATAAAAGTGATGGCGTGGCACGTACCATACGCATTGATGGCGAATTTAAAAAACCCGAAGAACTGCTTGATGTTGTTATTAAGCATGAGCGTGGCAATATTGTGTACCTACGCGATGTAGCCACGGTTACTTTTGATTATAAAGAAAAAGCCAATTATGCCCGGTTGGGTACCAAACCCGTGGTTATGCTGGATGTGGTAAAACGCAGTGGCGAAAACTTGCTTATTGCTACCGAAAAAATTGGTGCATTATTGGAAAAAGCTAAAAAAGAGTATTTTCCGGCCGATTTAGAAATTGTGGTTACCAACGACCAATCGAAGCAAACCCGCGAAATGGTGGCCAACCTCGAAAACAGTATAATTTTTGGAGTAATATTGGTAGTGCTGGTGTTGCTGTTCTTTTTAGGTACTCGCAATGCCCTGTTTGTAGGCATGGCCATTCCACTGTCTATGTTTATGTCGTTCCTAATTTTGGGTTCGCTGGGCATTACCATAAATATGATGGTGCTGTTTTCGTTAATAATGGCCTTAGGCATGCTGGTAGATAACGGCATTGTAGTGGTTGAAAATGTGTACCGGCTTATGGAAGAAGGCATGTCGCCCTTAAAAGCTACCCGGCTGGGTGTAGGCGAAGTGGCCTTTCCCATCATTTCATCAACAGCTACCACACTGGCGGCTTTTTTACCTTTGGCTTTTTGGCCGGGCATTATGGGCGAGTTTATGAAATACCTGCCCATTACCCTTATTATTACTTTGGGTTCATCGCTATTTGTGGCCTTAATTATTAACCCCGCTTTTATTAAGCTTTTTATGAAAGTGGATGATAGAGCAGCAGTTGATAATCGAAAAGTAATTCGTAATGTTAGCATTTTAGCCATAGCTGGTTTAGCGTTTTTACTAGTTAAATTCACAGTTTTTGGAAATTTATTAATTGCTTATGCCTTCATTATTCTTATAAATGTTTATGTGCTTACTCCGGTTGCCCGTAAGTTTCAAGATTTCTTTTTGCCTTGGTTAGAAGTAAGGTATGAGAAAACGTTACGCATAGCACTTAACCATATTTACCTGTTTTTTTGGGGAACCGTAGCTATCCTTGTTGTTTCGTTGGTTCTTTTAATAAACTTTTCGCCCAATGTTATTTTCTTCCCCATCAACCAACCAAAGTACGTTAATATTTTTATTGAATTTCCGATAGGTACCGAAATCGAAAAAACGAACGATTTTACCCTTTCGATAAATAAAAAAGTAGAAAAAATAATTGAGCCCTACAAAGGTATTGTTGAGTCGGTAGTTACTAATGTGGGGCAGGGCACAGCCGACCCCAACGACCCCTCCAGTATTGGCCAAGGCGATAGCCCCAACAAAGCCAGAATTACCATAAATTTTGTTGAAATGAAGTACCGGGGCGGGGTGCTTACCAGCGATATAATGGAAGAAATTCGTGCAGCCATGATGGGCTACCCCGGGGTAACCATTACCGTAGATAAAGATGCAGCCGGCCCTCCGGTGGGTAAACCCATAAGTATCGAAATTTCGGGCGATGATTTTGAAACGCTCATTTCGATTACCGATAAAATGAAGAAATTTATCAACGAATCGGGTATCGAAGGTATTGAAAAACTAAAATCGAACCTGGAAACCGGTAAGCCCGAGCTTATTATTGATATTGACCGCGACAAAGCCCGAAGGTTTGGGGTTTCTACCTATACCATTGCCAACGAGTTGCGCACGGCTATTTTTGGTAAAGAAATTTCGAAATATAAAAAAGGTGAAGACGACTACGAAATTCAATTGCGCCTGGACGATAAGTACCGGTACAATGTGGATGCTTTGCTCAATAAAAATATTACCTTCCGTAACCAAATTAATGGCAAAATGCACGAAGTACCTATTGCCTCTTTGGCCAAGGCACACCTTAGTAATACCTATGGTTCGGTACGTAGAAAAGACCTAAAACGGGTAATTACCTTATCCTCTAACGTAATTGGTGGCTACAATGCCACCCAAGTAAACAATGAAATTATAGCGGCCTTGCAGGATTTTGAAATGCCACGGGGCTATGAATTTAAGTTTGGAGGCGAGCAGGAAAAACAAGCCAAGGAAATGGCGTTTTTGAGTAAAGCTTTGTTGGTAGCGGTATTTTTAATTTTCCTCATAATTGTTGGCCAGTTTAATAAAATTACAGCTCCGGTTATTATTATGACTTCGGTGTTGTTTAGCACTATTGGCGTGTTTTTGGGCTTGGTTATTTTCCAAATGGATTTTGTTATAATGATGACCATGATTGGCATTATTTCATTGGCCGGAATTGTGGTAAACAACGCCATTGTGCTTATCGATTTTGTTGAACTTACCCGCCAACGTAGGCGCGAAGAACTGGGCGAACACGTGCGCTTGCCCATGACCGAAATTGTAGATTCCATTGTAAAAGCAGGTAAAACCAGGTTGCGGCCCGTGTTACTTACGGCTATTACCACTATTTTAGGCCTTATTCCTTTGGCTACCGGGCTTAATATCGATTTTATTAAATTCTTTCATTCGTACGACCCCGATTTCTTTTTAGGAGGAGATAGTGTTATTTTTTGGGGGCCTATGTCGTGGACCATTATATTTGGGCTAACTTTTGCAACTTTTTTAACCTTGGTAATTGTTCCGGTAATGTACTTATTCTTCGATAGGGTAATGTATTGGTTTGCCGATAAAAAGGAAGAAAGAATGGCTAATGGAAATTAGATAATTGTAAAGTTTAAAATAAGCAAATGCTATACATTGTACTGCTCAGTATTTTTTTAATCGACTGGTATGTTTTTCAGGCGGTGAAGGTAATTTCTTTAAAATGGAAATTTAAACGCGCAGTATTTATTGCTTACTGGGCTTTAACATTGTTTATTGCCGGTATTTTTGTGCATTGGAAAATAGTTGGGCCGGCTCAGGTAAACCCTACTTTCCAAAAGCTGGCTATTGTCTTTATTTTTATAGATTACCTCTCTAAAGTATTTGCTGTTTTGGTGTTGGCCTTTGATGATGGCATACGGTTTATTAAATGGATAAATCAAAAAAGGATACACAAAACCAAGGGAGAGCCAACTGGAAAACCTATACCACGCTCGGAGTTTTTGGCTAAGGCTTCCATGGCTGCTATTGCCATGCCGGTAGCAACGCTGGGTTTTGGTATATTATCGGGAGCCTACGATTACCGGGTACGCAGAAAACGGGTTGTTATATCCGGGTTGCCCAAAGCATTTGACGGGCTGCGCATAGGCCAGCTTTCGGATATACACTCGGGTAGTTTTTATAATAAAGTAGCTGTGCAAGGTGGTATAGATTTAATGCGAGCCGAAAAACCGGATTTGTTTGTATTTACGGGTGATTTGGTAAATAACGAAACGCCCGAAGTAGCCGAGTATAAGGCCATGTTTGGTAAACTTACAGCACCCCTTGGAGCATATGCTACGTTGGGTAATCACGATTATGGTGATTATAGAAGCTGGCCGAGCCGGTTAGCCAAGCAAAAAAACCTGGACGACTTGGTGCAAGTTCACCGGGAAATGGGTTGGGAGTTGCTCCGCAATGAAAATAGACTAATTACGGTAAATGGAGAGCAAATTGCGTTGCTGGGTGTAGAAAATTGGGGCAAGGGCAGGTTTACCAAATATGGAGATTTAGACAAAGCCTATGGTAATTTGCCTAAAGAAATAACCAAAATTTTGCTCTCGCACGACCCCAGCCATTGGGATGCCAAGGTTAGGCCTAATCATCCCGATATTGATTTAACGTTGGCCGGCCATACGCATGGGTTTCAGTTTGGGGTGGAAATAGGGAATTTCCGTTGGTCGCCCAGCCAATATATGTACGACCAATGGGCCGATTTATACCAAAAAGGCAATCAGCAAATTTATGTAAATAGAGGGTTTGGCTTTTTAGGCTACCCCGGCCGGGTGGGCATACTGCCCGAAATAACTATACTCGAATTGGTGAGGGCTTAACTTTACCAATTGCTATAAGGGTTATGCGCTAGAGCCAGGTTGTAATATCGTTTGTCTTCAGTTACTTCTTTGCCCACCCATTTGGGTTTGGTAAAAGATTCGTTGGGGTGGTTAAGCTCCAGTTCGGCCAATATTAATCCTGTATTGGCTCCGGTAAATACATCAATTTCCCATGTTTTTCCATGTGCAGGCACTATAAATCTGGTTTTTTCAATGTGGGAAACTGCGCAAAGCGCTAAAATACTTTCGGCTTCATTTAATGGAATTGAGTACTCAAATTCCTGCCTGCTAATGCCTTGGGTGGCTCCTTTTATGGTTAAAAAGGCAAGTTGGTCTTTTATTCGCACACGTACGCTTCGGGCAGGATCTGTGCTTAAATAACCTTGTATTATACGATGTTTTTGTGTGGCTGTTGGTTGCCAACTACTGTTTGTAACCAAAAACTTTCGCTCAATTTCTACACTCATATTACACACCAAATTGGGTAAGGTGGTGGTTTAGGTGTTTGTAAAACATGTTGTTCCACTCATTGCTGGTAAGCGGGCCAAATGAGTGCGACTCTTTTCCTTCAAAATAGGCTTCGCCTAACTCTGCTGTTTGCTTAATGTAATCTTGCAATCTTTGCTTTTCATGGGCAAAATCACGTTTGCCATCAATAATAAATTGAGGAGCTGTTTTGCCATTTTTTTTATAGGGCACTTCGCTTACCACTTTATTTTTAACCAATAATTTTAAAATCAGTTTCATAAAAGCATTGGGCTTAGGGTGCTTGGTGGTATATACCATTTCGTAGGTTACGTTGCAATGTGCCAGCATTTGGTCGGCCGACATTTTGCCCCAGGCCGGTTTTGTTTCGGGGGTAAGGGTATCTATACGTTTGCATAGTTCTTTAACGGTTTCCTTTTTAAAAACATTTTTCATAGTTGTGCAATTTACTCTAACCCAATCATTATAAAGGCGCCCCAGTAAATGGGGTCTTTGTATTCGTTTCGCAATTCCTTTTTAGCCTCAACAAACGATTGCCTTTTTTTGCCGGTAGCCAGCCATTTTTGGTAAAAGTTTACCATCAATTTTTGGGTGGCCTGGTCATCTACCTTAAACATACTCATAATTAAGGTTTTGGCACCAGCCACCATAAATGCCCGTTGCAAGCCATACACTCCTTCGCCCACTTTGGTTTCGCCTAAGCCGGTTTCGCAGGCACTTAGTACTACCAGGTCAGTATTGTCCAGGTTCATGTTCATGGCTTCGTAGGCAGTTAAAATACCGTCTTCTTCGTTGTAGTTGTATTCGGTTTTAGTAAGTAAATCACCAGCCCCGGTTAGCAATAAACCGGTGCGTAACAAAGGGTTTTCCAAGGCCGTAGTTTGCTTTTGTGCACTGGCTGCATTTTGCTCAATTTGTTGCGAAGGAGTAAAAAAGCCATGGGTGGCAATATGGAAAATTTTGGGGCTTTTAATTGATTTTATCTCATTTTCAGTCGCCTCATATTCTAGCTTTTCGGTAGCTGTCCACCCATTTTGGTTAAGTAGTTTTATCAGTGCATTTATTTCTTTTTCGGTGCCGGGCAGTTGGCTTATGGCTCCTTTTTTAGGGCGCGAAGCATCTACGTAATACACCGGGTTGCCAAACATAGATGCTTTGTTTTCGGCCTTTTTCTTTTTTGCTTCCGTGGCGTTAAAGAAAATATCTTTGGTGTTACTTACCAGTACAATATTGGAATTATCCAGTACATATTTATCGTCATCTAAAGGTATGGCCTCTAAATTTATTTGGTTGTACACCCCATCAGCCGAAAGATACATTGTGGCCGTATTGCCTACAGCTTTTACAATAGGTTGCCAGTATTGCTTGTTCGAATACTTGTCTTTAATACGGTAAATAATACTGTTTCTGTACACTTTAAAGTACTTACCTTCCAGGTCTTTGCCGTTGTTTATTACAAACATGCCTGGCATTTTTTGTGTTTTGGTATCTTTTACATACACGCCCATATAAATTACCGAATCGGTAAAAATATGGTCGAAGTACCTAAATCGAATCATTTCGATGGCCACTTCATTTTGGTTAAGCACATCTTGTACGTTGTTCCAGGTTACTTTATTCTTTTCAGCATCTTTACCAAATACATCCGAAGCCTCGCTCAGCTCTTTTTCAAGCTGTTCTACTTCATCAATCAGAAGTGCCGGGTCAATTTCGTTTTCAACCAATTGCTCGGTGCTCATGGAAAGCACTGTAGTTAAAAATTCCTTTTTAGCCACCCAGGCCAGGTAGTTTTTCTTGAGCTCTTCATCATCGCCATTCATAATGGTTTCGCGTATTTTTATAGATGAATTAAGTAGGATGGCTTTTGTGGTGAGGGCATTATTATAGACCTGGCCAATCAGGCTGGGGTCTTCGTTCCTAAACTCAATGGCTAAGGTGTTAAAAAATTCATAGTCGGGTTCAATGGTGTTCCAATATTCCGATTTTTCGCGCTCGCTCAATGAGGCAAAGTAGGTTTTAATAAAGTAGTCGTAGCTTTCAATAACTTCGCGACTGGTTTTCTTGGCTTTTCGTTTGTCGCCTTGCATGTAATATACTTTAGATAGCTTCGATTTTACCTTTACATAATCGGGGTGCTCTTTGCTAAAGAAAGTTTCGTATAGTTTTTTAGCCTGGTTGTATTTTTCTTCGGCCTTTTCATACTCTTTTTGTTGGTAATATACATCGCCTGTAAGCGAGTAAATTGCTGCCAGGTTAAAGTTTTTGCGGGTTTTTACTTTTGTTTTCCAAATGTTTTCGGCCAACGAAAGGGAGTTAAAGGCATCGTCAAACCGTTGTTCTTCAATGTAGAGCACCGATAGGTCCTTAATAATATCGGCATACATGGGTGTGCGGTTGCCCAAGTTTTCGGCTACAATGGTTTTAGCCTCATCAAAAATGGGTTCGATGGTGGAAGGTGGTTCGTTTTTATAAAATTTAATAAGCCCCAATTGCGATAGCGACTTGGCTACTTCAATATGGTTGGTGCCATAGGCTTCTTTTTGGATACTGATAGCTTGGTTAATATTTTCTAAAGCCTTGTTATAATCGCCTAAGGCTGTGTAAATGGCGGCCAGTTGTTTTTTGCTGGCAGCTGTGCGGCTGGATTGTTTCCCAAACTGTGCTTCGGAGATGTTTAGTGCCGTTCGGGCTGCTTTTTCCGATTCGGTGTATTCGCCATTTACCAGCAGCAGGTTGGCATAGCTTAGCAGGGGCGTTACCAAGCGGTTGCTGTTGTTGCCAAATAGGGTTTTATAGTCTTTAATTATATTTTCGAGTGTTTCTTTAATTTTATTAGATTGGCCATAGCGCACGTAAATATCGGCCAGTTTAACATCCGAGGCCAGTTCATCGTAGCCGGTTAAGTTGGTGGCTTTAAGCAGTAGTTTTTGCGAACGAATAATTTCATCTTTGGCGGCTTCGTAATCGCCTTTCATGGCACTTAGTTTGGCACTGGTTTCCATGGCCAAGATATATTCTACCAGTCGTTCTTTATCTCGTTTAAGCGATGAAAGTATTGTTTTGGCTTCTTCAATATTTTTTTCTGCGGTTTTGTACTCTCCAATTTTAATTTGCAGGTCGGCAATTTTTACCAGTTCGCTGCCATAGGCTATGTCGGTAGTGTTGTATTTAATTCGCGTAGCCAGCAGGGCGTCTTCCAATGCTTTTTTGGCTTCAGCAAAATTATCTATAAGCTCGTTATACTTAGCTATGTGGTTTTGGATGCGTACGTAACGTACATGGCCGGGTTTAATTTGGGGTTTTACTATGGCTACAAAACTGCTGTCGTAAATATGGCTTGCTTCTGTTAGCCTGTCGGTGTAATCAATGTAAAAGTTGGCCACTTCTGTTTTAGTTAAATGGTATTCAGGTGCATTATTGCCATATAAGGCGGCTTTTACGGCTAGCGCTTTTTCCAGGTACTCCTCTGCGTGTTTGTACGATTTTTCGAGCAATGCTGCCCGGTACGCATACTCGTAAAGGGTAAGGCGCTCTTTATGGTTGGCCGGCATACGGTCGTAATTGCTTAATAATCCGGTGCAGGCACTCTCGATCATTTCCGGTTTTTTTAAATCGAGCTTGCGGTCAAATTCTAATGTGTTTAGTTTAACATACACCAGGCTGTTTTTATCAAAATAGCGTTTTATTACCGATTCGTATTCGGCCTTTAAATTTTTGTATTTCGAATGGTCGTCATTTGCCAGGTAGTGTTTTAAAAGCTTTTCATATATATAAAGCGCCATGTAATGGGCTTCGTGGTGGTCTTTTTTTAATTTATTTAAAGCAGTTTCAAAGTAATCGCGCGTAATTTTGGCATTTACACCATTTTCGGCCAGGAGCTCTCCATGCCTTAGTTGGTTTTCAGTATAGCGAATGCTCGATTTTCCCAGGTTGTTATCAATCCAGTCTCCGGCCAGTTCAAACTCGGTATCTGCTTTTTTAAAATCGCCCATTTTACGGTAGGTGTTGGCTCGTAAGTTTAAGAGCTGAGCATATTCATCCAGGCGTTGGTGGGCTTCTTTAGACGATAGTTTTCGGGTTTTTAATTTACCTGTTTTAGGATCTACATACGTTTCTTTGGTAACAGCACGGCCTAAAAAATAGTCTTTGTTGTTATCAATATATTCAATGGATTTGGTATAAAAGCCCATGCCCGTATAGGTGGCTGCCAAATTAAGTTTGGTAAGTGCATTTAGCCGATCCGAGGCATGTAACTCTTCGGCTTTTTTAAATGCCTGCTCGGCTAGTTTAGAGGCCTTTAGTATATCGCCATTTAAAATCATGAGAGCCGAAGCCCGGTTTAAATATTGTACATACTCCTCGGAATTTTCGGTAAAAACAGCTTTGCTAACCTCTAAGGCTTTTTCAATATCTGTTTCAAAATTAACCAGCATACCTTGGGCCAGGTTGTTGCGAGCCGAAAGCAGGTAATACTCGGCAATGTATTTATTTTGTTTGCCTAATTTTTTTGTACTTTTCTTTTTTAGCTTGGTTAGGTATTTTTTAGTTTTTATGTAATCGCCTGTTTCGTAGGTGCTGTTTATTTTAGCCAGGCTTTTTTCCCATTTTTGTGCTTGAGCGGTATAGGAAAAAACGAAAGCAAAAGCGAGTAAGCAATAAATAGTTTGTAGTGGTTTCATTTGGTTTTGTTTTGGCTGTAAATTACATACATCATCAACCCAAAAGTTATTATTCAGGTTAACTCAAATTTAAGGGTTAAAATTAATTAAAGGGCAAATGCCATACTATTAAAATGCCATTTTTTTACCATACCGTTACTCTGCCATTAGCTTTTCGAGTATTTCGATAGCAGATTCAGAAATAACCGTGCCCGGGCCAAACACTGCGGCTACTCCTTTATCAAATAAAAAGGGGTAATCTTTGGGTGGGATAACCCCACCTGCCACCACCATAATGTCGTCACGTTCATATTTTTTAAGCGCTTCGATAAGTTGCGGTATAAGTGTTTTGTGGCCGGCAGCCAGGCTGGATGCGCCAATAATATGCACATCGTTTTCTACGGCTTGCCGGGCTACTTCTTCGGGGGTTTGAAACAGTGGGCCAATATCTACATCAAAGCCGAGGTCGGCAAAGGAGGTGGCTATTACTTTAGCACCACGGTCGTGGCCATCTTGTCCCATTTTAGCTACCATAATACGAGGTCTGCGGCCTGCTTTTTTAGCAAACAGGTTCGAAAGTTTTTGTGCTTTTTTAAAAGATTTATCCATGTTGGCTTCGCTTGAATACACACCTGATACCGATTGTACCGAAGCTATATAGCGGCCAAAAGATTTTTCCATGGCCTGGGTAATTTCGCCTAAAGTAGCCCGATGTCGGGCAGCTTCTACGGCTAATTCCAGCAGGTTGCCGGTATTGTTTTTGGCTGCTTCGGCCAATTGATGCAGGGCT
>JALWRJ010000398.1 GCA_026994125.1 Cyclobacteriaceae bacterium
CCTGGATTGGTAACTGTTGCCGTAACTACCCTCTGCCAGCCCTAGCTCTTTTGCCACCAGTTCGGTGGTTTTAACGCATTGGTGCTTATAGCAGGTGTTGTGGGCTGCGCTCGGAGTCGTACAACAATCTTCCGATTGCAAACAATGATTTCCGGTGGGGTCGGTTTTTTTTAGGTGGCGCTCCGGCAGTCCGTGGTAGGAGAATAATAGGTGGTTGGGTTTACTTTTTTCCAAGGCCGGTTTAATGGAGTTGGCCAAGGCTTTTATATATTCTTTGTTATCGTAAAAAGCAGGTAAATAGGTTAGTTCCAACTCCTTAAAGTACGTACTTTTTGCCTCTTCTACGGCCTCCATCACAGTTCTCGTAGTGCTCATCGCGTATTGCGGATAGAGTGGAACAACCACCACCTTTGTTACTCCCTTGTTGCTTAGTTCTTGCAACCCATTTTTTATGGATGGGCGCCCATACCGCATAGCCAAGGCAACCGGGGTGGTTATTTTGTTTTTTATTTTTGCCGTAAGCTTCTCGCTATTTACAATCAGTGGAGAACCTTCCTGTGTCCATATTTTTTGATACAATTTGGCTGAGTTTTTAGATCGGTTCGGAACAATAATGCCTCGCACCAAAAGCAACCTTACTAAATAAGGAATGTCGATTACATTGCCATCCATTAAAAACTCATTCAGGTATTTTTTCACATCCTTTAACTCAGGGCTCTGGGGCGATCCAAGGTTTACCAATAAAACCCCACGTTTTTCTACTTCTGATTTAGTGCTCATACTTAACGAAGATATTGTTTGGGAGTAACCCCAAATTTGCGTTTGAAAGCCGTAATAAAATGGCTGGCAGAACTATAGCCCACTTGTGGAGCTATCTCACTTACATTATTGGTTCCTTGCTCCAACATTTTTTTGGCTTCTTCCATTCGGTAGTGAAATAAATAGGTGATTACCGGCTTGCCATACAACTCTTTGAACCCTTCTTTAAGGGCTTTTACATTTAGGCCCACCATTTTTGCCAACTCATTTAACGAAGGTGTTTCGGAGAGATTACTAATGAGAATAGTTTTTGCCTTTTTAATTTTTGCCGCACTTTCTTCGTTGGCAATGTAGGGGCATTGCTCTACATTATCGTTGTCGGTGGCATAAAAAAACGTTCCTAAAAGCTCCAAAACCTTTCCTTTTACATAAATGGATTGGTAGGTTTCGGCTAAATTTTTATGAAATAATTGAGAGGCCACTTCCCTCACTCCCGGTTTATTTACCGCAGATTCTATTATCCTTTTGCCAATTTTAATATTATCAAAAACCGGTAATTGATCGGTATCTTGCGAAAACAAAGCATGCAGGTGATCTACCGAAATATAGATACCAATGGCCTTGGTTTTGGGTTGTAAATGAAACGTTAAGGTTGGGGTAAAATCTTTAATAAAGATAAAGGTGGAACTGTCTTCTTTCAACGGAAAGCTATACTGTTGTTCAGTAATTTCAACCGAAACGGAACCTTCTAAACAAATGTAGAGGTGCACCAACTCCTTAATTATATTTTTTTTGAGCGAACAAGTGGAGGACTTCGGATTATCGAGTTTCATCACAACTAATTCGTTGCTGTCGTTATAAATCTCATAAGAACCTCTTGCGGTATTTTCTATGTTCTCAATCAAAAGTTAATTTTTAATGTTTAAACCAATAAAATTAGATTGGGTTTTAAAAATCTATGATAGGCGCCCTAATGTCAATTATTTTTCAAAATTAGGGTATTCTCTTTAAATCTACTCTACTTGCAAAAAGAAAAAGGTGCAAATCACCTATCGCGGTATATTTAGTACTTTAAGCGAAATTAATTACAACCTGAATTATTAATATTTGTGCGCTCATAAATTTTTTGAAATATGAATTCTTATACATCCACATTTTATGTGGTTGGAGTTAATTATAAAAAGGCCGATGCCGAAACAAGAGGAAAATTCAGTATTTCTTCAGAGAACCAAATAAAGCTTCTTAAAAAAGCCAGGAAAAAAGGGATTGAGGGGTTAATGGTTTTATCTACTTGTAACCGTACCGAAGTTATTGGCTTTGCACAGCACCCGTTTAAACTTATTGGTTTATTAAGCGAATTTTGGGTAGATGGCTCGGTGGAAGAGTTTGCCAGGTTTTCTTACGTGCTTAAATCTAAATATGCCATTGATCACCTTTTTAAAGTGGCCACAGGGCTCGACAGCCAAATTTTAGGCGACTACGAAATTGTGGGCCAATTAAAGGAGGCTTTCCAACACAGTAAAAAAGTGGGGGTAATTAATACATTTATGGAGCGCTTATTTACTCACTTACTGCAAGCGAGCAAGCGTGTTAAAAACGAAACCACTTTGAGTTCGGGCACTACATCGGTTGCCTATGCTGCCACCCAATATTTGAATGAAAGTTGCAGCAAAATTAAAGATGAGTCGATCTTAGTTTACGGGGTGGGCGAAATTGGCCAACACACCCTTAAAAACATTATAGAATATACAGATTGTAAAAATTTATTGGTTGTAAATAGGAGTGCGGTTAGTTTAGAAACTATTCCGGAGTTAGCGCAGGTAACCATATACCCTCATTCGGAATTAGAAAAGGCCATCGAAAAAGCTTCGGTATTAATTGTTGCCACCGGAGCCTCTTCGCCTACCATTAGTAAAGCCCGTATTTCTCCTAAGCAAAAACTCACCATTCTTGATTTATCGTTGCCGAGCAATGTGGATAAAGAAGTGGAAGAACTTGAAAATGTAACACTTATTGGCATTGATGTGCTATCGAAAATAACCGATAGAACCATCGAAAACAGAAAAGCGCAGGTGCCTCAGGCCAAAGAAATTATTTTAAAACATAAAACCGAGTTTTTTGAATGGCTCAATATTCGAAAATTTACACCGGCCATCAATTCCTTAAAGGATACCTTAAACGAACTTCGACTGAATGAAATTGGGTTGCAAAAGAGTAATGGCGATGGGTTTTCGCAGGAGCAAGTTGATAAAATTACCTCGAGAATTGTGCAAAAAATTACCACTCAATTTGCCAAACATATTCGCTCCAACACAGGCGATGCCAGTGCAAGCATTGATTTAATGTACAAAGTGTTCGAAATTAGTCCTGATAAAGAAACCGTTTAACAGGATGAGCAAAATAATACGAATAGGTACCCGCACCAGCCAATTGGCTCTTTGGCAAGCCAATACCGTAGGTGGCTTATTAAAAGCCAAGGGGTTTAAAACCGAACTGGTAAAAATTGATGGGCACGGAGATCAGGATTTGTCAAAGCCATTGCACCAATTAGGAACGGTTGGCTTGTTTACCAAAAACCTGGACGATGCTATGCTGGCAGGCAAAATCGACATTGCCGTGCATTCACTCAAAGATGTACCAACCGACTTGCACCCGGAAATTAAACAGGCGGCCGTTTTAAAAAGAGGCGAACATCAGGATGTAATTGTGCTTAAATCGGGAGCTGATTTTTTAGAAGACCGAAACGCAGCAGCAACAGTAGCCACCGGCAGTTTGAGGCGAAAAGCACAATGGTTGGCTCGGTATAAAAACCATACCATAGCTCCGTTAAGAGGCAATGTAAACACTCGGTTATCCAAGCTCGATTCCAACAATTGGCAAGGAGCCATTTTTGCCAAAGCCGGGCTTGAACGCATTAATTTATTACCTCAAAACCACAAAGTATTGGATTGGATGGTGCCCGCTCCGGCACAAGGAGCTATTA
>JALWRJ010000399.1 GCA_026994125.1 Cyclobacteriaceae bacterium
GGGCATGAAGCAGTTAAACACAGCACCAAGTATTGGGCTTGCGGCACTACTAAAAGTGGCCGGACTTGCACCGCCATTATCAATAAGTAATGTAGTTTTTGGTTTGGCTCCACGAATAAACGCATCAGGTCGTATAGAACATGCAAGTTTAGCTGTTGAGCTATTAATTGCTGAAAATGAAGATGAAGCTACCAGAATGGCAACTTCTTTAAACGAAAAAAACCTAATTCGAAGAGAAACACAGGAGCAAATCACTAAAGAAGCACTGGCAATGGTAGAAAATTCTGAGGAATTAAAAAATAGAAAATCTACAGTGCTTTTTAAAGCCGATTGGCATAAAGGGGTGATTGGAATTGTTGCTTCTAAATGTGTTGATACGTATTATAAACCTACCATTATTCTAACCGAATCTAATGGTATCCTAACCGGTTCTGCAAGGTCAGTGTCCGGATTTAATGTTTTTAATGCTATTGCTAAAACGAAATCATACATATCGCAATTTGGTGGGCATAAATATGCTGCCGGGCTTTCGCTAAGTAAAGACAACCTTGAATTGTTTAGCAACGCTTTTGAAAAAGAAGTGGCAGCCACTATTTTACCTGAGCAGGAGCAGCCCACATTTCAAATAGATTCAAGAATAACGTTGGATTTAATTAATTATAAATTTTTAAATGTAGTTAACCAAATGGAACCTTTTGGGCCGGGTAATATGCAACCTTTATTTGTGGCCTATAATGTGTTGGTACAAAAAGCATTGTTGTTAAAAGAAAAACATATAAAACTAAATGTAACTCAAAATGGCGCAGTGTTTGATAGCATTGGTTTTAATATGCCCGAGTTTTATACTAATGATTTAGCCGGAAAAGCCATTGATATTGTTTTTCAAGTAACCGAAAATAATTTCAGAGGCATTAAGAGCATACAGCTTATGCTAAAAGATATTAAGTTTACAGCCTGATAATTACTTCATGATTTTAAGAGCAGAACACCTGGTAAAAAAATATAAGAAGCGAAAAGTTGTTGATGATGTAAGTTTGGAAGTAAACCAAGGTGAAATTGTGGGTTTACTTGGCCCCAATGGTGCAGGAAAAACCACTTCTTTTTATATGATTGTTGGCTTAATTAAGCCCAACGAAGGAAGAATTTTTTTGGAACAAGAAGACATTACATCCTTGCCTATGTACAAAAGAGCTAAATTAGGGATAGGTTATTTGGCTCAGGAAGCTTCGGTTTTTAGAAAGCTTACTGTTGAAGAAAATATTATGGCCGTGCTGGAAATGACCAACCTATCTAAAGCCGAACAGCGTGATAAAACCGATAGCCTACTGGAAGAGTTTAGCCTGACTCATGTCCGAAAAAATATGGGTGGGGTGCTTTCAGGCGGTGAGCGTAGGCGTACCGAAATTGCAAGAGCTTTAGCGGTAGATCCCAAATTTGTATTGCTCGATGAGCCCTTTGCCGGGGTCGACCCCATTGCGGTGGAAGAAATTCAATCGATTGTGGCCAAACTTAAAGACAAAAATATTGGCATCCTTATTACCGATCACAACGTAAACGAAACCCTATCCATTACCGATAGGGCCTATTTAATGTTCGAAGGTCGGCTGCTTAAATCGGGTTCGGCCGAAGATTTGGCTAATGACCCCCAAGTGCGTAAAGTATATTTAGGGCAACACTTTGAGCTAAAAAGAAAAATATAACTGAAACATTCCAGAAGTTTCAATATAAATTTAGCAGCAGGCATCCATCCTCTTATTATTTGTTTTATTTTGGTGGTAATCAAAATAAACCAGCAAGCCTATATGCCATTTTTAAATTCGTTCTTTACCTGGATAATAAAAAAACGGGTGCACCAGATAGAACTTTTTAAGCAGTACCCGCACGAAGTACAACGCGATGTATTTTTTAGGCTAATAAACGATGCTCGAAATACAGAGTTTGGACGTAAATACAATTTTGCAGGCATACAACGGTACGAGGAGTTTCAAACACGGGTGCCTCATTCTTCTTACGAAGAATTTTTTCCACTTATAGATCGAGTAATGAAGGGAGAACAAAATGTGCTTTGGCCCTCCAAAATAAACTGGTTTGCCAAATCATCGGGCACTACCAACGATAAAAGCAAATTTATTCCGGTTTCGCAAGAAGCACTCGAAGAAAGCCACTTTAGCGGAGGCAAAGATTTGCTGGCCATTTATGTTAACAACAACCCCGACAGTGCCATTTTTACCGGCAAAGGCCTTTCCATTGGAGGCAGCCACCAAAAAAACCCACTTAACCCAAGTGGCCAGTCTTACTATGGCGATGTGTCGGCTGTTATTATGCAAAATATGCCCTTGTGGGCAAAATTTGTACGCACACCCAGCGAGGAAGTAGCCCTGCTCGAAAATTGGGAGGAAAAACTTGAACGCATTGCCCTCGAAACCATAAACGAAAATGTAACCAGCATGGCCGGGGTGCCTACCTGGACCCTCCTGGTGCTTCAACGAATTTTAGAGCTAACAGGGGCAAATAATATCCTTGAAGTTTGGCCTAACCTGGAAGTTTTTTTTCATGGGGCAGTAGCTTTTGGGCCATACCGAACTATTTTTAACGAATTAATTCCTGCTAAAAATTTCTTTTATGTAGATGCTTACAATGCGTCCGAAGGCTTTTTTGGTATTCAGGATAACCCCGAAAGTGACGATATGTTACTTATGCTCGATTATGGTATCTTTTATGAATTTGTGCCCATGCAGGGAGGCTTGGCCACCGGTGAGCCCATACCTATTTGGCAAGTAAAACCCGGAGTAAACTATGCCATGGTAATTTCTACCAATGCAGGGCTGTGGCGATACCACATTGGTGATACCATTCGGTTTACAAGTGTAAAACCCTATCGTATTAAAATAGCCGGACGTACCAAGCATTATATAAATGCCTTTGGCGAAGAATTAATGATTGATAATGCCGAAGAAGCTATAGCCATTGCATGCGATAAAACCGGTGCTATTATTGATAATTTTACAGCAGGGCCTATCTATTTACAAAAAAATAAAAGAGGGGGGCACGAGTGGGTTATTGAGTTCGTAAAACCTCCTGAAGACAGGCAACGCTTTGTGGATTTATTGGACAATTCCCTTAAACAATTAAATTCTGATTACGAGGCTAAAAGGCAAAACGATTTGGCCCTGGTGCCTCCTAAAATCCACAGTGTTCCTAAAGGAACTTTCTATAAATGGATGAAAGAAAGAAATAAGTTAGGAGCGCAAAATAAAGTGCCCCGACTTAGCAACAATAGAGCACATATTGATAGTATTTTAACCATGTTGAGTATAAAGTAAAATTGTACTCAAAATTGTAATATACAAAGATTTTCCAAGCTTTGCTTTTTAAACAACGACTTAAAAAAAATACCCGAAAAAAATTAAAATCTGTTTTTTATTTCTTAAAAAATATTTTTACTTTTAGCGTCCAATTAACCAAACTATTCGCATTCTCAATTCGAACATATTCGTTCATTTAAGCGGAAGTTAATAGTTGAATTTGCAATATTTTAAGCTTTTCCCAATTTGGGATAAGTTATACACATTTATTAACTTTTATCCACATTACTTTAATGTTAACATGTAACTAGTTAATATACAGATGGTTATGGATAATTGCTTAAATCTTAAATATGTGGACAACTTTTGCTAACCTGCTCATTATTAGTTAATTTGCCATTTTTCTCTTTTTTACTACCTATATTTTAGG
>JALWRJ010000400.1 GCA_026994125.1 Cyclobacteriaceae bacterium
TTCTCCGGCTTTATAATGAAGATGCCATTGTAGTAGAGCCTGCAGGTACATTAAGCATTTCTGCCCTCAGCCAGTTGGGTAATGAAATTAAAGGCAAGCGCGTGGTTTGTATTGTAAGTGGGGGTAATAACGACATTACACGAATGGCAGAGATTAAAGAACGATCGTTGCTATTTGAAGGACTCAAGCATTATTTTATGATTAATTTCCCTCAAAGAGCAGGCGCATTGCGCGAGTTTTTGGTGGATGTGTTAGGCCCAACCGATGATATTGCCCACTTTGAATATACCAAGAAAAATAGCCGCCAACGAGTATCGGCTTTAATTGGCATTGAGCTTCAAAAGCAAGCTGATTTTGATCATTTAATTAATCGCTTAGATGAAAAAAATATAAAATATGAACACCTCAATAATAAACCTGAGATGTTCCATTATTTGATTTGAAGTAGCTGATAAGTATTATAAACATTGCCACAAAGACTGAGAGGTACAAAGAAATACTAAGAACTGTGCAGATAAATGTAAAATCTTAGTGAAAACTGAGAGCTTTTATGACTTAGCGGCCAGCGTATAAGTTTCAGTTGGCTAATAATATAAATGGCTCTCAATAGAGTGATTAAAATCGATTGACCAAGCAATCTGATTTTATTAAAACTTGGCGTTATTACGCCTTTTCAAAACTGCGTAGAATGAATAAAAAATCTTTATACACTCCTGAACTTGAACACGATTCGTGTGGAATTGGATTTGTTGCCCACATCAAAGGCAATAAAAGCCATAAAATTGTGGAGGATGGCCTCACAATGCTGGCCAATATGGAGCACCGTGGAGGTTGTGGTTGTGATGCCGAATCAGGTGATGGGGCGGGTATATTAGTGCAAACCCCTCACGAGTTTTTTCAAGAGGAATGTGCTAAAATTGGCATCAATTTACCCGAATTTGGTAAATATGGCGTGGGAGCCATGTTTTTTAATGCAAGCCCGGGCTTAGTACAAGCTACTAAAAATCGAATAGAGCTCCACCTCGAACAATTAGGGTTTGAGTTGCTGGGTTATCGAAAAGTACCTGTAATTAATGACGTGATTGGGGCGCAAGCCAAAGAATCCGAATTGCCGGTGGAGCAAATTTTTGTGCAGCTTAAAGATAAATCATTGAGTAGCCAAGAACTTGAACGTAAGCTGTACGTGCTTCGTAAGTTAACTACCCATTCCATTGGTAAATCAGCCATCGAAGTGCCCGGCAATAATTACGAATTTTATTGGTTGTCGCTTTCGTACAAAACGGTGGTGTACAAAGGAATGCTTCGCACGAATCAACTTGGAGCTTACTATCCAGATTTAAGAAATCCGGCTTTCAAATCTGCGTTAGCATTGGTTCATTCTCGTTTTTCAACCAATACAGTACCTAAATGGAAACTGGCTCAACCCTTTCGATACATCGCCCATAACGGAGAAATTAACACGATTAGAGGCAATGTAAATTGGATGGTAAGCAAGCAGCGCCTGTTCGAAAGCCAATTATTTACCCCTGAAGAATTTGAGTTATTACTGCCCATTTGTGATAAAACGCATTCTGATTCGGCCAACTTAGATAGCATTGTGGAAATGCTCACATTGGCGGGTCGCTCGCTTCCACACGCGATGATGATGGTGATTCCTGAAGCTTGGCAGGGGAATGAGGAAATGACAGAGGATAAAAAGGCCTTTTACGAATACCACGCTTCTTTAATGGAACCTTGGGATGGGCCTGCTTCCATTTCTTTTTCGGATGGGAATATTATTGGAGCTACCCTTGATCGAAACGGATTGCGCCCATCACGCTATTTGGTAACCAAAGATGATGTGGTGGTAATGGCCTCCGAAGCAGGTGTTTTACCTGTGGACGAATCTCAAATTTTAATGAAAGGCCGATTGCAACCAGGCAAAATGTTTGTAGTTGATTTAGATAAAGGTAGAATTATCAGTGATGAAGAACTAAAATCAGAGTTAATTAATAGTAACCCCTACAAAGAGTGGTTGCAAGCAGGCAAAGTAGAATTAAAGGATTTGCCAAATGGTGATATTGCACCCCCTTTTTCTAACGTTGATTTACTAAAGCAGCAAATCGCTTTTGGCTATTCACAAGAAGATTTAAAGGTAGTACTTGGCCCAATGGCTAATTCGGCTATTGAACCTTTGGGCTCAATGGGGATTGATATTCCTCTGCCTCCCTTGAGCAAAAAATACCAACATCTTTCTAATTTCTTTAAGCAGCAATTTGCCCAAGTGAGCAATCCGCCCATTGATCCTATTCGGGAGAAAATGGTGATGTCATTATACTCCAAATTAGGTAAAAACTTAAATGCCTTGGAGGCAACTCCTGCCCATTGCAAACAAATTCATTTAGAGCAACCTGTGTTGAGTAATGCAGATATTGCCAAATTAAAGGCATTGCCTGCCCACGGGTTTTCTTCAGCTGTGCTGGATACTACTTTTGATCAGCGAGAATCAATCGTGGCTGTGCTCGATAAACTTTGTAAAAAGGCTGAAGAATCCATCAAGTATGGAGCAAGTATTTTAATTCTTTCCGATAGAAATATCGGGAGTAATCGAGTGGCGCTTCCTTCTCTTTTGGCTTTAGGAACGCTCCATCACTTCTTAATTAAGAAAGCCTTGCGAGCAACGTCTTCCTTGGTTGTTGAATCTGGCGATGTGCGAGAAACCCACCATTTTGCTACTCTTATTGGCTATGGAGCCAATGCAGTTTGCCCTTACTTGGCACTGGAAACCATTCGTCAATTACACGAAGAAGGATTGCTGGCAGATGAATTGAGCCTTGAGAAAGCTCAAGAAAATTATATTGGTGCGGTTGGCTATGGCTTGCGCAAAGTGTTTTCCAAAATGGGGATATCTACTTTGCAGTCCTATCAAGGCGCTCAAATATTTGAAATCATCGGACTTAATTCTGAAGTAGTAGAGCGCAGCTTCCGAAAGTCAGTTTCTCGCATCCAAGGGCTCGGCTTTTCTGATATTGCTCAAATGGTTATCGAACAACACGCAAAAGCATATCCGGTTATCAAGGTACAAGGAAAATTGCTAGAAGAAGGAGGCGTTTATCAATGGAAACACGAAGGAGAAAAACATTTATTCAACCCTGAAACCATTCGGTTGCTTCAGCAGTCCACACGACAAAACGATTATAAAATTTATAAAGAATACGCTCAAAGGATAAATGAACAAACCAAAGAAGCTATTACCCTTAGAGGGTTGTTAGGGTTTGCCAATCAGGCTCCAATTCCTTTAAAAGAGGTTGAGCCAGTAGAAAATATCCTTAAAAGGTTTGCCACAGGGGCAATGTCATTCGGGTCTATTTCCTACGAAGCCCATAGCACCTTGGCCATCGCTATGAACCGCATTGGAGCTAAATCTAATAGTGGAGAAGGTGGAGAAGATGAAGCCCGTTTCGATAAAAAAGCCAATGGCGATTGGGAACGATCTGCCATTAAGCAGGTGGCTTCGGGCAGGTTTGGGGTAACGAGCCATTACCTTACCAATGCCGATGAAATTCAAATTAAAATGGCACAAGGTGCCAAGCCGGGAGAAGGTGGTCAGCTGCCGGGGCATAAGGTAGATGATTGGATTGGGCGGGTGCGCCACTCCACTCCTGGCGTAGGATTAATTTCCCCACCGCCTCACCACGATATTTACTCCATCGAAGATTTAGCACAACTTATCTACGATTTA
>JALWRJ010000401.1 GCA_026994125.1 Cyclobacteriaceae bacterium
CAGTTATCCAGGAGCGTAACCAAAAAATAGCCATTGCAACTACCCTGGGATTTTTGCTTTTAGTTGGTGTGTTTATTTATCAACGTTCTCATATGCAACAAAAAAGCAAGCTTCAGCTGGCTGTTATAAATGAAAAGGAAAAAGGACTAAAAGCGGTTATTGAGGCTACCGAAGAAGAACGGCAGCGCATTTCCAAAGATTTACACGATGGCGTAGGGCAACAATTAAGCGGTGTTAAAATGCAACTGGAATCGTTGGAGGTAAAAGATGAGGTTATCAAAGAAAAAAAGCAACAGATTACAGACAACCTTGCCCAGGCTGCCCAGGAAATCAGGCAGATATCGCACCAAATGATGCCCAGGGCATTAGAGGCGGATGGCCTGATACCGGCCCTGGAAGACCTGTTCAACAAAACTTTTGCAAATACCAACATCAACTGCTCTTTCGAGCACCATGAAATGGCTGAGCGATACCCCAACGATATTGAACTAAGCCTTTACCGGATTACCCAGGAACTCATCAACAACATTATTAAACATGCCAATGCCAGCCATGTGAATGTGCAGTTATATAAAATAAAAAACAAATTAGTAATGACGGTGGAAGACGATGGTATTGGCTTTGATGTGGCCGCACAGCGCAAAGGGCACGGTCTGCTAAACATAAAAAGCAGGATAGAAACAGTAAACGGCAATGTGGAGTATGAATCAGATTCCGGCTCAGAAACAGTTATAACCTTATCTATACCAATTGCTTAATACCCTATGACAACAACTTCTTTATATATTGTAGATGACCACCAACTTTTAATAGATGGCATAAAGTCGATAGTGGCTGATAAAGATGATTGGGTAGTAATTGGCTATGCCAATGATGGAGCCGAAGCTGTTACTAAAATACCCATTTTAAAACCCGATATTGTGCTTATGGATTTAGATATGCCGGTAATGAACGGCCTGATAGCCACCGAAAAATTACTTACTATCAACCCAGAACTAAAAATCGTTGTTATTACACTGCACCACGAAAAATCCATTTTAGAAAAGCTTATTAAAATGGGTGCATCCGGCTATATGCTAAAAGATACCCCCAAAGAAGAGTTTATCAAAGGCCTGGAAATAGTAAGAGAAGGCAATAAATTTTATTCCAGCCAGCTTACCGAGTCTATTCTAAAGATTTCTTCCCTAAAAGTAAAAAAGGAAACTAACGTAAAATTATTATGCTTGCTAAGCGAGCGAGAACGCGAAGTACTCGAACTGGTTGCCGAAGGACTATCTACCAAAGGAATGGCTGATCGGTTAAATCTTTCACCAAAAACGGTAGAGTCATACCGTAAAAATCTACTCGCAAAGCTGGATGCTAAAAATACGGCCCATCTAATCCGCATAGCCATCAAGGAGGGGTTGATTTCAGCATAATTAGGCAAATTTCCCTGTTTTCCCGTAAATATTACCCTGGTAATACCCAAACAGAGCCGTCATATAATTGGCTTATTTTGATGAAATTGATTCTCAAAATAAAATGCCATAAAATGAATATTGCCCGTCCATTCATTATGAGTTTGCTGGTTTCTTCCATTTTGATTACAACTGTACATGCTCAAAAAAATTACGATAGTTATCCAAACCTGGAGAAGTATTATATGGCTGTGGAGCGATATCACGCCAACTTCATTCATAAATTAGCCTTGCCGGGGGTATGGGGGTTAGGTTTCAATCCTGAATACAAAATAAAAAACCTGGTGTATGCCACAGCAGAAGCAGGCTATGGCTGGGTAATTAGTTCTCATGAACAAGATTTTGACAAAAAATTCCGTGGTTGGTACAGTGTTAATATTGGCTATCCTTTGCTTGATTTTATTAGTAGTAAAAAGGGTAAATGGGTTATCGACCGTAGATACGAGGGTAATATGATGTATGATAAATACTATAAAATAAGCGTACCTACGCATAACTCACTTATAGTAGTGGCCGGCTATGCCTCAGAGCCTACAACAACTAAAATTCATCCTGTCAATTCCGGACCAGTGGTGCAGTACTCCTTTCAGGCACCCGTTTTTGAGTTCGGGGTAAAGTTTATCAGGCAAAGTAAAACTCGTGTGAAAGTAAACGATTATTCCGGCCCAACACAACGTAGATTCGTTATATATGCCGGTGTCATCATCCCGGCTAAAGATGAAATAATAACACCTGAGTCGTACAGAAACCTGCCCAAATTCACCCGGCCCGGATATGAACTTTCATTCAGTATTCCTTTCAGGCTTAATGGCTGGGCCACATTTGATATAGGCATCAAAAGTATTGGATATTCTAACGAAGACGACATTGCTCAGCTCTATTTTGGTAATACATTTTACATAAAATAGAAATTCCCCATTTTCCCCTGGTAATTCCCCGGTTTTCCCTGATAGCATTTATTAGTGTTTACACTGAACTTGCAGTATGTTTAATTTAAACCTCAAAGCCATGAAAATGAATAATGAAAGAATGAATGTACCAATAGGTACTATGACAAAACTTGTTCCATTAAGTGTTGTGGTGGTAATAGCGATATTACTAACAACTACTTTTTTGCAAGCACAAGATTTAAAAATTGCCAAAGATGTTGCCATAGATTTAACCAAGCTTTCACGTAACGGGAGGTATGGAGGAACCTTGATTAATGGCGATAAGGCTAAGGTGCTTTATGTTTCCTCTACAAAAACAGAGGGTGTGCAATTGGAAGAATATGATGTTAACCTGGCGGGTGGTTCTGCTAAGGTTAAAGATAAATTTGTTAACGCCAATGATGCCACAGAGACGATGCCCTGGTATATGCCGAAGTCTCGTGTAGAAAAACTAGCCGATTCGAAAGGTAAATGGTTGAATGCCACCAGCGCCTTTGGTGGTGGTATGAAGTTATTTAGAGGCACCATTAAGAAAAACTATACCCTTGGTGTATATACAGGAATGGAATTTGTTGAAGAAGAATCCATCAAACCCAAAACCGGAGATATTTGGCGTATTATGCCCGGTGGTTTTAAAAGTTTAAGTGATTATGATGCACTGGCAACCTCAAATGGTTTCTATCAGGATCTGCATAAATATGGCAATCCATTACTAATGCCGGCCAATGCAACATTGCTTGCTGCCGGGGTAATTCAAGAAAAAGTCAGCCTGAGTCGCGACCAAAAATATGCCAGCAATAGGGTAGCCGTACTTACAATGAATGGCATGGATTTTAATGATATGCAGTACGAAACTTACCTCTTACCTTTTACTGCTTCAACCATAACTTCCGGACTTGGTCAGGACGATAATTTATGTTCCTTATTTGCTCCCTTAAACGGGCCAACTAATTTAAAATCGTTGAAACATTTATATTGGAAAGACAATAAGGATCATTTTACAGTAATGCGTTTTAATGATCAGCGTAAACTTGTTGATTCCGTTTCTTTTAAAAGTAAAATGTTGTGGGCAGATTATCAAATATTAAATGGCAATGGCGCCACCTATGTTCTGGCAAAAGGCGATGCTAAAGGAAGTGATAAGTTTGGTGGTTGGTATAAAAATTATGCCTATAAAAAACTAAATGGTATTCAGGTAGTAAAAATTAAAGATGGTAAATCAATCTATACAAAACTGTTCACTGAAGATGAATTAACTGGTAAAATTGTGGGTGCAGGGGGCAAAAAAGTAAAGTTTGGCATGTACATTCCAAGAAATAATTTTGATGAGATT
>JALWRJ010000402.1 GCA_026994125.1 Cyclobacteriaceae bacterium
CTCTAAAGTTGGTAATGTATTCGTGAAAAGGGATGATTTGATGTGCTTCTAATTTTACTATTCAGCTGTTTTTTCTTCTTGCTCCTCCGGGAACACGTAAGATGCCTTTTTCTAAATTTAGATCTGATAATTCTAAATTCATTAAATCTTGCTTATCCAATGCTTGAAAAATCATTAATCCCAACATCAATTTATTGCTGTATTTAAAATAGCCGTGTTTGGTTTTGTCTTGGTAATTGGTGTGAATTTCTTGTAGTTCTCTCCTAGCGCGCTTTTGCAAAGCGTGCTGGTTTAGTTAGTCCTGTGAGGTCAATTAAATAACCAAAGATAATTGTTACATGGCAATTAATTGAGATTACTCGCATTACAAATGCTCAGCAAGATGCGCACGCTTTGCAAAAGCTCGCGAGAGGGGAAACCATAAGGATTACGTAAATAAATTTAGTGACAGGTGGAATCCTGGCCAATTAGTTGTGTCGTCCTGAATTTTGTTGACTTTTAGAGTCATGCTATTTCAGAACAAGACAAAAACTATTTCATCATTCAACATTCGGTGTTCGACATTCGTTATTATTACTGGGTTTAACCGCTAAGTACGCCAAGGGGTTTATTGCAAAGGGCATTAAGGGGTTGGTTTAACTTCAACATTAGATGTTCGATATTAACTATTGATTTAATGTTTTTGCAGCAAAGTACGCCAAGAGTTTTAAAAAAATTGCCGAAACTAAGGTATTTGCAAAACAAGCCATAGCGATTAATCATAAAAAAAGGCGGCTCTGGGCCGCCTTTTTATAGCAATAATTAATCTTAAAATCAAATTAAAATTTCAAATTAACACCTGCGTTCCAAGTTCTACCAAATCCATAAAATGCTATATTCTCATCAAAACGACTTTCGTCAGTAATGTTTGTTAACGACTCAGCAATATATTGGGTATCCAAAACATTATTCATATTAAAGTTTACTCCTAAGTCCATTTTACCAACTTTCGTATGGTAGTAAAGGCCTGCATCAACCAATGAATATGATGGAAGTTTTAACACTTGGGCATTAGGATCATCGAATATTGGATCACCAACTGAATAACGAGCATATAAATTATTTGCCATATACCAACTTGCACTAACTTTTAGCCCTTTTATTAACTCATAATTAGCTCCTAAACGTAAAGTGGTTTGAGCTGCATCACCTACTTTTTTATTTTTAAAATAAAGTGTCTGAGAACCTATTGGTGTTTGATTATCATCAAAATAGGTTGCTTCAACATCATCAGCATAAGTCCAGTTTCCAATAGATACCATTACTTGGATATTTAATTTTTCTATAGGGCTTAGTGTACCATCTATTTCAACACCAGAGTGAACTTCTTTAATTCCAAATAAATTAGCAGTTCCTTGAACATTATTAAAATCAGCACTTACTTGTTGGAACCTATCCGACCAAGTTGTATAATATCCGTTAATGTTTGCTTTCACAAATTTATATCGCAAGCCATAGCCAGCTTCTAAACCAACAATTTTTTCATTTTTGAGGTCGGGATTAATGGTGTTAACAAAATTCAAAAATACCGCATCAAACAAAGGTTGGCGAGAGAAATAACCAACATTCGCAAACACATTATGATGATCATTTAAGTTAAGGTTCACACCTGATTTAATATTTCCTCCCCATTTGTAAACCCAAGGCGATTGTTGCTCATCACTTCCATCCAAGTAATTAAAATAATCAACTCTTTTAAAGCCTTGGTTTGAAAGAGCCCCTGACACATGAGCTGTTAATTTTTCATTGGAGTATTCAAGTTGTCCAAAAAGCCCTCCCCAACGTACTAATCCATCATTGTAGTAATTTAGCTTCTGGTCATTTCTCAATTCAACGAGCGCTTTTGATTCCTTTTGTTGGGTAATAAAATTGCCAGCTATATTTTGATTTCTTTCTGTATAATACGCATCTGCTCCTAGCAAATTATCCATTCTTCGATAATGCATACCCCTATAAGCTCTTAAGTCAACACCCGCTACCAAAGTTAAATTATCAGAAATTGAATGAGTTAAATTAGAAATCATACCATACCAGTTATGAGAGTTCATAGATGCTCTACGAACCAATCCATACCTACTTGTATTTACATATTTATCTGCAAAATAGCCTTTTCGGTTGTCAGGGTTTGTTCCAGGCCCTCCGTTATAGTCTTCCCAATTTTGACGTGTTCCAAACGTTGAATCCGTTCCGCCACTATTCCAAGTACGAATAGCTTCATAATTCATGTTACCATTAGCATCTCGATACTTTGCTAATTCGCTTGTTCCATAAAACCTATCTCCATCATTATCGGTTATATACCCTCTTGGCCCTGTTCCGCCTCCACGACCTAATGATAAGTAAGCTGTAGTTGCAAGTTCAGTTTTCTCAGATATATTCCAATACCAATTCATAAATCCTTTTGGTTTGTGGTAGAAATTTCTTCTCCATGTAAATTCCTCTCCATCTAAAGTTCCATAAAGGTGATTATACTTAATTCCCTTTTGCTTATAAGTTGCTATTGTAACACCATCAAATCGGCTTAAAGTACGTTGGTGGTGCCACTGTGGCGCTCCTAAAACCGTAAAGTTTAATGAATGTTTTTCATTAATTTTTTTTGCAACAGATAGAAAATATGAATAAGCACTAAATTTGGTTCCTTGAACATATCCATTACCTTTAGTTCTTGTTCCCTGAATGGTCATCGCCCAACCATTTTTACCTAGTCCGGTTGAAAGAACCAATCCATATTTTTGATAACCATCATTACCAAAACTAGCACTCACTTTTCCGCCTTTTTTCATTTCTGCAGCATTGGTAATAATATTGATAGAGCCGCCTACAGAAGATGTAGCCAACTTTGAAGCGCTTAATCCTCTTTGAACTTGCATAGTGCTAGTAACATCCGATAAACCAGCCCAGTTGCTCCAATATACCCAGCCATTTTCCATATCGTTAACAGGTACTCCGTTAATCATTACAGCTGTATTTCGTTGATCAAATCCTCGTACATTTATACGAGAATCTCCAAAACCACCACCTTGTTTTGTTACATAAATAGAAGGAGTATATCTTAGCACTTCAGGAAACTCTTGGTTTCCAACCACCTCCGAAATATATTCACCTTTAATAGTAGATACTGCCACAGGTGTTTTACGATCAATAGCAACTGATGCTATTACTTCAACTTCCCTCAACCCAATGGTGCTAGCTTTCAAAACAATATCTCCCATTTGGGTAGTTTCTCCGGCTTTTACTGTAATTGACCTATCAATAGATTCATACCCAATAAAAGATACATTAACAGTAACAGTTCCAGCCTGTACGTTATCAATTGTAAAGTAACCATCAATATCAGTGGTTGCTCCAATAGTAGTACCGCTAATCACAGCGTTTGCCCCAATAAGAGCCTCATTCGTATCCTGATCAAGTACTCGTCCCTTAATCGTCCCGGTTTGTGCCATAGCCATGCTTCCCAAGGCCAGTAAACACATTAATAGTAGATTTCTCTTCATGTTTATTTAGGTTTATTTGATTGATAAAATGTATTTAAATTTGGTGCGAAAGTAACAGGTGGTTTCTCTTTCATTTAATGTATAATGTTATCGTTTTGATATGAATATGCGAGGGATAATAACATATACGTAATACAGAAACAACAATTCGTTATTTTTATGCAATACAACTAAAAAAAATCCAAGGCAACAAACATTTTTACAACAATTAGCCCAACTTTTTTACCTCGGTAGTTTCTCCTGCTATCTAACTAAAAATCATAAAATTAAGAATATCCATTGGCTATGAATTCAATTAAAAAAAGCATAGTTTTATAGCTTCGTGTTAAGCCAATTATTATAATGAAAAAGCAACTTTTTACCTTTGTTTTTTTGCTGGGTGTTTTCCAGTTATCAGCCCAACAAAATTTAAACTATTTTTATAACCGTACGGTTACGTATAACCCGGCCATACCCACCCCCAAACAAGTGTTAGGCTTCGATATTGGACAATGGCATATTAGCCACGATAAGTTGGTTACGTATATGAAAGCCGTGGCGCAAGCATCGGAGCGGGTTACCCTTAAAACCACAGGCTACACCTACGAACACCGCCCTTTGCTGTTGGCTATCATCACCAGCCCTACCAATCAAAAAAACATTGAACAATTACACCAACAACATCTGGCGCTGCAACAAGGGCAGGGCAACCCGGCCAACCAGCCGGTTGTGGTTTGGCTTGGCCATAGCATACACGGCAACGAGGCCAGTGGCAGCAATGCCGCCATACTAATGCTGTACTACCTGGCTGCTGCACAAGGAGCCGAAGTGGAGGCAATGCTCACAAATACCATCATCCTGCTCGACCCCTCCTACAACCCCGATGGGCTTAACCGGTTTGCCAATTGGGTAAACAGCCATAAAAGTAAAAACCCCGACCCAAGCCCATTAAGTTTAGAACATAACGAGGCCTGGCCAAGGGGGCGTACCAACCACTATTGGTTCGACCTAAATCGGGATTGGTTGCCGGCTCAGCACCCCGAGTCGCAAGCACGGCTGGCTCAATTTTACGATTGGATGCCCAACATACTTACCGACCAGCACGAAATGGGCTCAAACGCTACCTATTTTTTTCAGCCGGGCATTCCTTCGCGCAATAACCCGCTTACCCCTAAAAAAGTATTTGAACTTACCGGTAAAATGGCAGCCTACCATAGCAAAGCCTTGGACGCCATTGGTTCGCAATACTATACCAGCGAAAGTTTTGACGACTACTACCCCGGTAAAGGCTCCACCTTACCCGATTTGCTGGGCTCTATTGGTATTTTGTTTGAACAGGCCAGTGCCAGGGGCCATGTAATGGCAACCGATAATGGCAACTTACCGTTTGCTTTTGCCATTCGCAACCATGTTACCACCAGCTTAAGTACCTTAAAAGCGGCTCAGGAACTAAAAACCGACCTCCTCAACTACCAAAAAAACTTTGCTGCCGAAGCCAAGCAACTGGCTCAAAAAGACGATGTTAAAGGATATGTATTTAGTGCAAAAAACAATAGCACGGTAGCTAATGAGTTTATAAAAATGCTTAACAGGCACCAAATTAGTGTGCATACTCTTAGCCAGGATTATGGTAAATTTTCGAAAGAAAACAGCTATTACGTGGCCACCAACCAAAGGCAATATCGGCTTATTAAAGCTATGTTCGAAAAACGCACCACTTTTAATGATAGTCTTTTTTACGATGTTTCGGCCTGGACACTCCCTTTGGCGTTTGGGCTTCAATACCAGGCCATTACGGCAAAGCAAGTGGCTAAAATAAAATCGGGAAATGCTATACACGAGCTTCAACCCCAATCCATCCAAATCAAAACATCAAACTATGGCTACCTACTCCATTGGGACAGCTACCTGGCACCGGCTGCTCTTTATCAATTGCAGCAAGCCGGGCTTAGCACCAAACTTACCACACGCAGTTTTACCCTGGCAGGTAAGCACTATGCGCCCGGCACCGTTTTTATTCCGGTTCAAAACCAACAGCTATCCAACAAGGCAATGAACGAACTAATGAATAAGGTAGCCAACAAATATGCTTGTAACATAACTCCTATAGCAACAGGCTATGCCCAAGGCGTTAGTTTAGGAAGCCCGACTATTGTAAAGTTGGATAAACCAAGCATTGCTTTGGTAGCCGGCCAGGGGGTAGCTTCCTACGAAGTAGGCGAAGTTTGGCACCTGCTTGACTACCGCATGGATATTGGCCTTAGCCTTGTTGCCATTGACCAGCTAAATGCGGCCAACCTGGCCGCATTTAATACCCTTATTATGGTAAACGGAAGCTACAACAAATTAAATGTAGATAAAATTAAGAAATGGGTACAAGCAGGTGGCACCATAATAGCCACAAAAAATGCCGGTAAATGGTTGGCAAAAAATAACATTTCAAAGGTTGCGTATGAAGCTATCAAACCCGATAGTACGCAACAAAGACCCTACGACCTCATGGCAAGGTACCACGGGGCTCAGGTAATAGGCGGAGCCATTTTTAACACACAGGCCGATTTATCCAATCCATTATTTTTTGGATATCATTCAACTAATATACCGGTGTTTAGAAACAGCACTATTATAATGAAACGAAGCAAAAATGCCTATGCCAACCCACTTATGTACACCAACAACCCATTGCTAAGCGGCTACAGTTCTTCTGAAAATCTCGAAAGACTAAAAACCTCTGCTGCGGTTCAAACAGATAGTTTTGGTAAAGGGCATGTAATTACTTTTACCGATAATCCTAACTTTAGAGCTTTCTGGTATGGCACCAACCGCATGTTTTTAAATGCCTTATTTTTTGGTAGTACCATTAGAGGGAGATAGGATTGAACCTAACCCCTTGTTGGTGTTTTCAACAGATAAAAGCGGTTAGGAGTTTTTCAGAAACCTTCTTAGGGCTTGCGACTAGTTAATCCCTAAATTTGAAGTTAACAGACTGATAGTAGATAAGCAAGCCCTTTTTCAGCAAGCCCTTCTTAGTCCCGTAGGGACCAAAGATCGTTAGCATGTAGGCAGAACATAGCCCATGTGCCGTTAGGTACATAATCTAACGCAGGCAAACATGCCGCATTAAAACCTAATGGTTTTTACCAACAAGAGTCTTCATGTTAAACCTGTTTATTGTTCAAAAAATCAACCTATGGAACGCTTGGGGGGCACTAGTAAAGCAGTCCCGTAGGGACTATAGCCAGGTAGCATGTAGGTAGAACATAGCCCATGTGCCGTTAGGTACATTACCTCAACAAAAAAGAGGCCGAATAACAATATTCAGCCTCCTTTGTAATCTTCCTCCTTAGGGGTGTTTTCTCCTAAAGGGTTTAACCCTCTATTAGTGTTTATACCCAAAAAGGGTTAGGTCTATGATTTATGAACCTTTATTACCATTCCGTATTTTTTCTTTTCTTATTATTTCAATTAAGTCAATTCGGTTTTGAGGTAGATTTTTTTTCGCAATTTCCCAAAGCATTTCATAGTCAATTCCGAAATATTCATGTGCAATTAAATTTCTGAGTCCGTACATTTTTCGCCAAGGGATTTCAGGGTATTTTTTCTGAATGTTAGTTGGAACATTTTTCGATGCTTCTCCAATAATTTCAAAATTCCTGATTATTGCATCTACAACAATATAAGTTTGTTTAAACTTCTTAAAGTCAAGTCCAGTTAAATACTCATCAATCCTGTCCATTGCCTGAAGCATATCTTCTAAGTATAAAATGAATTCTCTCTTTATCGAACTCATACGTACTTAACATTGTTTAAAACGATGTGTCTTAATTGCTCTTTGAGTGCTTTTTCTGACACCAGGTCAACTTTAAGTTTCAGTTCTTTTTCAAGAAATTCTTGAAGGTCAAAAAAATCCCATCCTAGTGGCTTTTTAAATGAAACTAAAATATCAATGTCAGAATCCTTATTTTGTTCACTTCGTGCATAAGAACCAAAATATCCTATTTTTTCGACAAAATATTTCTTAGATAAAAAAGGTTTGAGTTCCTTCAATTTATTCTCGATGGCAGCATTAGTTTTCATATTCCAAATTTACACAATTTTTATTTTGGTTTCAATTTCTGTTTTTTCGGTATAGGTAGTGCCTTTATACTAAAAAATATCCAACACAGATGAGCGAACACCAATACTAGAAGTAATAGTAGATGTGAGCCTATTTGCAGTAGCAAAACGTAGTTAAGTTATTCAACTTCGATAATCGACTCCTGGATTCAAATTACAAATGCAACTGTATTGTTCAAAAAATCAACCTATGGAACGCTTGGGAGGTATAAGTAAAGCAGTCCCGTAGGGGCTATAGCCAGGTAGCATGTAGGCAGAACATAGCCCATGTGCCGTTAGGTACATTGCCTCAACAAAAAAGAGGCCGAATAACAATATTCAGCCTCTTATATAATTTAGAACCGGTTCAGAAAACAAAAATTATTTTTTAGATATCCTCTGCCAAAAAAGGATACCTGTAATCGGTTGGAGGTACAAAGGTTTCTTTAATCGTACGAGGGGTAACCCAACGCATTAAATTAATGGCCGAACCCGCCTTATCGTTAGTACCCGATGCTCGTGAACCACCAAAAGGCTGCTGGCCCACTACCGCTCCGGTGGGCTTATCATTGATATAAAAATTACCCGCTGCGTGAACCAATCGCTTGGTAGCCAATTCAGCAGCATACCTGTCTTTCGAGAAAATAGCCCCAGTGAGAGCATAAGGAGATGTTTCATCTAACAAACGAAGCGTTTCTTCAAAATTATCTTCGTTATACACATAAATAGTAATTACCGGACCAAATATTTCCTCGCACATGGTGGTGTATTGCGGGTCTTTTGCTTCCAGCACAGTAGGCTCGATAAAATAGCCTTTCGAATCATCGTGCCCACCTCCGGCTATAACTTCTACCACAGGGCTTTGCTTGGCATCATCAATATACTTGCTTATTTTATCAAAAGCTCGTTTATCAATTACAGCGTTAAAGAAATTTCCAAAATCTTCAACGCCTCCCATTTTAATATTTTCTAAATCTTCCTGAACAAACTGTTTAACATCGGCCCATAAATTAGAAGGGATGTACGCCCTGGAGGCAGCCGAGCATTTTTGCCCTTGAAACTCGAACGCACCACGTGTAATAGCCGTAGCCACTTCACGTGCATTAGCCGATTTGTGTGCAATAATAAAATCCTTACCTCCGGTTTCACCCACAATTCTTGGGTAGGTTTTGTAGTTCGAAATATTGGCACCTATGGTTTTCCATAAATGTTGAAACACGCCCGTGCTTCCAGTAAAATGAAGCCCCGCAAAATCAGGATGATTAAATATAACCTCTCCGGCAACCGGGCCATCTACAGTTATCATGTTTATTACCCCATCCGGCAATCCGGCTTCTTTAAATACTTCCATAATTACCTGGGCCGAATACACTTGGGTATAAGCAGGTTTCCAAACAGCCACATTACCCATTAAAGCTGCAGATGCAGGTAAATTACCGGCTATAGAGGTAAAGTTAAACGGAGTAATAGCAAACACAAAACCTTCTAAAGGCCTGTATTCCAGCCTGTTCCAAGTGCCTGGTGCTGATTCAGGCTGTTCCTTATAAATGTCGGTCATGTATTTAACATTAAACCGCAAAAAATCTATAAACTCACAGGCAGCATCTATTTCGGCTTGAAAAGCATTTTTCGACTGCCCCAACATGGTAGTGGCATTAATTTTAGCCCGGTAAGGCCCTGCCAGTAGTTCCGCAGCTTTCAAAAAAATGGAAGCCCGGTGCTCCCAACTCATTTCGGCCCACTGCGCCCTGGCATTTAGAGCTGCTGTAATAGCCTGTTTTACATGCCCTTCGTCTCCTTCATGAAAATGACCCAATACATGCTTGTGGTCGTGTGGGGGATGGATAGATACCGTGTTTCCGGTTCTTACTTCTTCGCCCCCAATATGCATGGGTATATCTACTTGCATTTGGCGGTAATAAGCCAAAGTTTCCTGTAATTCTGCTCGTTCGGGAGTTCCCGGTGCATACGATTTTACCGGTTCGTTGGTTGGTACCGGCACATTATAAAATCCGTTCGACATGGTGCTGTTTTTTTGTGCAAAGATAACCCCAAACTTTTAAAAAAGATGTCAATTTATATGCTTGTTGCCAACTTGCAAATAGTGGGTTTTAAAACTGTTGCAGGCAAGCTGGTGAATTTTATCACCGGGCCGTGTTGCAAAAGCAAATTTATGGTAACTTTAACCCGTTGTACTAATTCTTCCTTTTTTTTGAAAACTCAGATAACATTTTTGCTAGGTATCCTTTTGCTTATTGGCCTGCAAACAAATGCGCAAACCTATCGGGTGGGTGTGTTTGATAACCCCCCAATGGTTTACCTGAATGAAGAAGGAAAACCTGAGGGTTTTTTTATTGAACTACTGGAACATGTGGCACAAAAAAACGGGTGGACACTTACGTACGATACCTGCGCATTTGCTGTTTGCAAAGAACAACTTCGCACCCAAAAAATAGATATCTTACCCGACCTGGGGTTCTCCATTGCACGCGACTCGCTCTATTATTTTAACGAAACCTCCATTATTTCTACCTGGGCCGAAATCTATTATAATGAAGCCAACACCCCGCTGTTAGCCAATTTAATGGATTTAAAAGGCCTGAAAATTGCTGTCCTTCAAGGCGATTACTTCTACCAAAACGGCTCTACGGGATTGCTGGATGTTTGCAATGAGTTAGGCATTCCCATATCAGTTGTAGAGGTTGCTTCGTATAAAGAAGCCCTCAAGTTAGTAGAAGAAAACAAGGTTGATGCGGCCCTGGTGTCAAAAGTATTTGGCGATTACAATGCCCATTATTACGAGGTAACCAAAAGTCAGATTATGATTTCGCACCTTAGTTTGCGCTATGGCCTTGCCAAAGCAAACCCGGATAGCGAACATATTAAAAAAGCTATTGATGATGAGGTTCGTAAGCTAATTGCCAGCGATAACTCGCTCTACCACCGGCTTAAAGAAAATTATTTTATTGGCGCTCCGGTTGAAACCTTACCAAAATGGTTTTGGCAAGTGCTGCTAACGCTTTTGTTGGTAGTAGGTTTTTTAACCATAACCAGCCTTTTATTACGCTACCAGGTAGAGCGTAAAACAAGAGAAATTAAAGAAACCAACAAAATACTTCGTGCCTCCGAACACGAAGCACGACTGGCTCTTAACACCATCGAAGCCTCCAGCGATTTAGCCTTTTGGAGTAAGCCCGGCCAAGGTATTATTCGGGTAAATAAAAAGGCCCAGGAAGTATTGGGTTATACACAGGAAGAAATGTGCCAATTACCCACCGGGGCATTAGTGCCTTATTACCAGCAAGAAGGCTTTATCGATAAACTACAAAATGCCAACAAAAGTAATCCTCACCTACGCTTTGAAACCGAGTTAGTAAAAAAATCGGGAGAGGTACTTCCGGTAGAAGTTAGTCTGGATAGGTTCGAGTTTGAAGGCATAACTTACATTTGCGGGTTTGCACGCGATATTTCGGAGCGAAAAGAAGCCCTCCGGCAGCGCCAAGAGCTAATGTCGCACCTGGCCGAACGAAACAAAGAGCTGAATTGTTTGTATGCGGTTTCAAAACTAACTACCGATAAGCACAACTCTATTGAAGAAATACTGCAAAAGGCAGCCGGAGTTATTCCGCAATCGTGGTTTTATGCTGATATCGCCTGCTGCCGAATAACTTGCAATTTTGGCACATTCACGTCTTCATTTTTTGAAGAAACTCCCTGGAAAATTGAAGCCCCTATTAAAACAAGCGAAGGCAATACAGGCTTGCTACAAGTGTTTTACAAACAAGAAAAACCTGAGTTGCAAGAAGGCCCTTTTTCGTTTGAAGAACGAAATTTGATTGATACCCTGGGCGAATTGCTGGGCAATATGTTAGAAGCCAAAGGGGCTGAACAAAAAATAATTGCCAGCATTATGCAAACCGAAGACCGCGAACGCACACGTATTTCCAAAGAAGTGCACGATTCGCTTGGTCAAACCTTGTCGGCCATTGCTTTAAACATGGATAAGGTAAATCAGGAAATTACACTGCTCAGTAAAAAACAACAAGAACGGTTCGCCAACTTAAACAAACTTATTAAGCAGGCCGTTATCGAAAGCCGCAACATAGCCCACAACTTAATGCCTTCTACCCTAAGCGATTTTGGCTATTCGCTGGCCGTAGAAAACATGATTGAAACCATTAAAGAAGCTACCGACACCAACTTTAAATTTTACACAAACTACACTCCGGGCAGGCTCTCGGCCTCAACCGAATTGGGCCTCTACCGCATAACACAAGAAGCCGTTAACAACACCATAAAACATGCTCAAGCTAAACACGTTACCATTCAACTTATGTGCTATCCCGATATCGTTATCCTTACCATTGAAGATGATGGCCGGGGCTTTGACATAGCAAAAGCCCGACAAAAAGGCAGCTTTGGCATCGATAGCATGACCAACCGGGCTCGTTCGCTCAATGCCGAATTTAATATCGATAGCGAACCAAATAAGGGCACTGTAATTACCCTGCAGCTTCATTTTAACTAACTAATTGCTCATCATACAAATTCAATAATTTTTCAATTTTATCGTTATTTGGGTAAATAGCTGACAATTACTTTTTTAGATTGACATTTAAGCACGAATTTTGTAAATTGTATTTCAAAAAAATACGTGCCTTTAAAAACTAAGCACTTATATGAAAATTCTATTAGTTGACGACCACCGATTAATACGCGATGCTATCCGCTCGTACATGGAAGGAGACACCATTTACCACATTGTAGGCGAGGCATCGCATGGGCAAGAGGCAATTCGAACCCTGGAGGAAAACCAGGTAGATGTGGTTTTAATGGATATAAATATGCCCATTATGGGAGGGATTGAATGCACCAAAGAAATTAAAAAACGGTGGCCTCAGTTAAAGGTGCTGGCTCTTACCATGATGAGTGACAATCAACATATTAAGCAAATGATGGGTGCCGGAGCCAGCGGCTATGTACTCAAAAATTGCACCGAAAAAGAATTAAAAAAGGCTATTGATACCGTTTATAATGGCGACACCTACTATAGCTCAGAGGTAACCGAGGTAGTTATGAACAATCTTATGAAGAACAATACGACTAAAACCTCTAACCTGGTAGTTGATATGCCGCTAACCGAACGCGAAAAAGAAGTACTCGAACTAATTATTAAAGAATATTCCAATAACGAAATAGCTGAAAAATTATTTATCAGTAACAGAACCGTAGATGCGCATAAACGTAATTTATTAGAAAAAACAGGTGCTAAAAACATTGCCGGTTTGGTAATGTATGCCATTAATAACCAGCTTTTTGAAGACCTGTAAACCTAGGTGATTTACCTATTTTGTATTTTAGGTATTCATCTTATAGAAAGCAGTGGAACCGTACCTAACTTTGTATCGTTAGTAATTATAACAACAGCGTTATGAGACAATTAAAAATAAGCCAAAACATTACAACCCGGGAAAACCAATCGTTAGAAAAGTATTTCCAGGATGTAAACCGTATAGATATGATTACCTCGGATGAGGAAGCAGAACTTTCCATCCGCATACAGCAAGGTGATGAAGCCGCATTAGAAAAATTAGTGCGCGCCAATTTGCGTTTTGTTGTGTCGGTAGCCAAACAATACCAAAACCGGAATCTTACCTTAAACGATTTAATTAACGAAGGCAACATTGGCCTGATTAAAGCAGCCAAAAAGTTTGACCACACACGTGGGTTTAAATTTATTTCGTATGCCGTTTGGTGGATACGCCAATCTATTATGCAAGCCCTGGCCGAAAACTCGCGCATGGTACGCATGCCGCTAAACAGGGTTGGCACCTTAAACCGCATTAGGCGTACCGCTTCGGAACTGCAACAAAACCTGGAACGCGAACCCACCGATGAAGAATTGGCACAGGTACTTGATATGTCGGTAAGCGAAGTAAAGAAAACTCTGGATGGTAATATGCGACAACTTTCCATGGATGCTCCGTTTGCCAACGAAGACGATAATTCGTTATTGGATGTGCTTTCGGACGATACCATTGATGCCACCGATAAAAGTGTGGCCTATACCAATTCGCTTTCGGTAGAAGCCGAACGTTCGCTTTCTACCCTTAAACCCAAAGACCGCGAAATACTGAAAATGTTTTTTGGGATAGGTCGCGAAAATGCCCTTTCGCTCGAACAAATAAGCGATGAGCTTGGATTAACACGCGAACGTGTAAGGCAACTTAAAGAAAAATCATTACGCGAATTAAGAGCTGCCAACCGATCTACCAACTTAGTGCAATACCTGGGTTAATCAGCGTAAAAACAAAAAGTATAAATCCCATTCTGGATAAAGCTTCCCAGAATGGGATTTTTTTATTTAAGCAGAAATGTGCAATCAGCTGATTACCAGTAAGTTATACTTGCTTTATAGTTTGGCACAATTATCCCTTTACCTAAGGCATGAAAACTAATTATACAGGGATGAAAAAATCAGAATTAAACTTTTTCAAGATATTAATCGG
>JALWRJ010000403.1 GCA_026994125.1 Cyclobacteriaceae bacterium
CTCAATGCTAAATTGGGCTACCACATTGCTTACCTCTATTAAGTTCCAGTTAATATGCCTAAAGTATTCCAGCCGCCCTAATTCAATAATGGTTACATACTGGGCACTATTTAAGTGACCCAACATGTCAAAATCAGAATACCGTAGCTGAATTGGCGTTTTAAACTTAAAATTGCTCATCTAATTTAAACTAAGTTTTACTTTTTCGAAGCCTAAAATGTAGTCTTTACCAAAGGCTGTTACCGGGGTTTGGTACCCTGGTTTACACTTACCCTTTAGTACACGTATGGTCGATTCTACCGCAGTAAGGGCTGTTAAATAGTACGATTCGGGAGTGGTTAGCTCCGCTTGTACGCTTTGGCCGGTGGTAGCATCGGTGGCCTTGCCCCATAAATGGGTAATACAGGTGGCTCGCTTAATAGCCGAGGGGCCGTCTATTTTACGTTTAATAATAGTCTTAAATATCCATTGTACCAGGTTGGTTTTAGCCAGGCTTTTAAATTTGCGGTAGTTGCGCAAAGTTTTAAGTGTTTTTTCGGATACTCCTGTGTACACTTTAATGTTTTCAATTTTGGTAGAATGATAGGCTGTAAAAACATCGCCCCAGGGAATGGTTACACAAAGCCGGTCTTTTTCGCCAAAGTGTATTACCTTATCTTCATAAGCTAAAGGCACGTTAATCAATTTTCCATTTTTTCGAATGGCTCCACCGGTATGGTATCTACGTACCATGGATAGGGCCGTGCCTCGCGAAACCCCTGAAGTACCTTGAAAGGCCAATTCCAGGTGAGTAGCCGTGGGCAGTTTAGCATGTAGCTGAGCCGATAAGCAATCGGTGGGCACTACATCAAAACCTACACCGGGCATTAGTACGGTGCCTTGTTCAATCGCCTGTGTATTTAACGTTTCGATGTACGAAAACACTTCAATTTCACCGGTAATATCCAGGTAGTGAACCCCGTTTTTTATACAGGCAGGTACAATATCCTTTACAGTTAGTGCAAACGGGCCGGCACAATTTAGAACCAGTTTAACCTGCGAAAGGATATGATTCCATTGTTTAGTATCATTAGCATTAAGTACAAAAAAATCAAGCTCATATTGTTTAGCAAGCGCTTCTGTTTTTAGGGCATCACGCCCACCAACTATAGGCTTAAGGCCTTGTTTTACAGCATTTTCGGTAATCAAACGGCCGGTGTAGCCGTAGGCTCCATAAATAAAAAAATTGTCCAATAGGTGTTATTCTATAATAATAGTTATTTTATTGAGTTTGCCCTCTTTAAGCACATCGGCTACTACTCCGGCTCCTACATTGGTTTTGTCGCCTTTTTGTGCATGGATGTAGTATTCTTTAGGCTCAAGGCCAGCAAAAGTTGTGCGGCCTTTGGCATCGGTAAGCTGCATAGGTACTACCGGGTTTACTGAGGCTCGGTAATCATCGGCATTGGCGTATAGGGTAACAGCTACACTATCTTGTATATTTCCTAATCCATCTAATATAGTTACCCTTAATTTTGTTTTAAGAGGCGATGTTACGGTAAATCCTACTATTAGCAGGGTGGTTAAAATTCCCAAAATTGATTTCATGATATAAAAGTTTAGTGCAAACATAGTTTGTTATTAATAAAAACCAATATTGTCGCGCTAAGTACTGTTGTAAATGCCAAGGGTAGTGTACATTTGTTTACTATGATGCGTGCATTGTATAAATTTATTTTTAACCAAATGGGGTGGCAGGTGCAGGGTTCATTTACTAAGTTGCCCCAAAAATTTATAATTATTGTGGCGCCTCATACCAGTAACTGGGATTTTGTGCTGGGTATAATGGTGCGTAGTATGCTTGGCCTTAGGCAAACCAAATACCTGGGCAAAAGCGAATTGTTTCGTTTTCCGTATGGCTTTATTTTTAGAGCCCTGGGTGGTTATCCGGTGGAGCGCCACAAGTATAATAATTTAGTAGAGGCAACGGTAGCCCTTTTTAATAGTAAAGATACGTTTTCGATTGCCCTGGCACCGGAAGGTACACGTGCTAAAGTAAACAGGCTTAAAACAGGGTTTTACCATATTGCAAACCAGGCTAACTTGCCCATTTATAAAGTAGGGTTCGATTTTGCACATAAGCAGGTAATTATAGATGAACCGTTTTATCCAACAGGCAATATAATAGCCGATTTTAAACCTATTTTAACCTTTTTTTCAAAAATTAAAGGTAAAAACCGCAAATTAGGCATTGATGAAAATGCCTATGAATTATTTGTAAGCGCACAAGAGAAATAAGCTTTTGTATGGTATAATGTGTTTTTTTGTGTTTATTTGAAGTGTTAAATCAAATCAAGAATTATTATGAAAAAAATCTACACGTTAGTATTAGCAATTTTATTAGTTGGAGCCTTTTCGGCAAATGCACAAATTAAATTAGGAGTTAAGGGTGGTTTAAATCTGCCAAGTTTAAATGCTCAAAACGGAGCTATTAATTTTGATTCTAAAACCGGCTGGCATGGTGGTGCCATGGTTGAATTAAAATTACCTATTATTGGAATAGAGGGGGATTTTATTTATTCTCAAAATAGCTTTGAGATACCTAATATTGATAAATTAAAAATTTCGACCTTTGATATACCTGTTGTAGCTAAATTATATATATTGAAGGTATTAAATATCCAAGCGGGTCCAATGTTTTCGTTTACAACATCAGCTAATTCCGATGTTATAGGAGATATTAAAGACCAGTTTGATAGCAAAACTTTCCAGTTTGTAGCAGGTTTAGGTGCGCAGTTAGGGCCTATTGATGTTCATGGTAGGTTTATTTTTCCTTCTACCACTAAATTTACCGATGCGGGTACCGAGTACAAAAACAGTGTAATTCAAATATCAGCAGGTATTTGGTTGAAAAAATAATCTTATCAAGATTAACTAATAAAACACAAAAAAACCGAAGCCTTTGGCTTCGGTTTTTTTGTGTTTATGTCTAATTAGGCCACAGTTACTAAAAAGTAATTCTTTTTACCTTTTTGCACTAATATATAGCTGCCTTGCAACAGGCTTACTTGCAGGGTATCATCAGGTTGTTGGGTAACTTTTTGCTTATTAATGCTTACTCCGCCCCCCGTTAGCATTCTTCGGGCTTCGCCTTTCGATTTAAAAATAAGACCCTGGGTTACTTCTGACAGGAAATCGACCAGACTACAGTTTAAGCTTTCCTTAGCAATAGTTACCTGGGGCACGCCTTCAAAAACAGCTAGCAGGGTTGCTGCGTCCAGGCTTTGCAGGTCTTCGGTAGTAGATTTGCCAAATAAAATAGAAGATGCTTTAATTGCCATTTGTAAATCATTAGCCGAGTGTACCCGCTGGGTAATATCATTGGCCAATGCTTTTTGCAAAACCCTTGCATGAGGAGCTTGTTTATGCTCTTGCTCGAGTGCCTCAATCTCTTGCCGGCTGAGCAGGGTAAAAATTCTAATGTAATTAGCCGCATCCTCGTCTGAGGCATTTAGCCAATACTGGTAAAATTTGTAAGGCGATGTTTTAGTTCTATCGAGCCATACATTGCCTCCTTCGGTTTTACCAAATTTGGTGCCATCAGCCTTTTTAATTAAAGGGGTTGTTACTGCAAAAGCTTCGCCCTGCGATTTCCTGCGAATAAGTTCTGTTCCTGTTACAATATTGCCC
>JALWRJ010000404.1 GCA_026994125.1 Cyclobacteriaceae bacterium
CACACAACTAAAGTTTTTAGCTTACTTTAGCAAAAATGAATTGCCTTGTTTTCAGATTTTCGGCTATGGGCGATGTAGCCCTGCTTGTACCGGTGGTGCGTAGTGCGTTGGAGCAAAATCCAAACCTTACAATTACCTTGGTTTCGAACCGAGCTTTTGAGCCCTTTTTTTACGACCTCCCTAACTTTGAGTTTTATGGTGTAAACCCGGCCGATTACCGGGGTGTTTCCAGCCTGTTTAAACTGTACAGCAAACTTAATAGTTACCAACATTGGGATGCCGTGCTCGATGTACACAGTGTGGTGCGAACCTGGGTGCTGGGCGCTTTTTTTAAGCTTAGTGGCGTAAAGGTAGTTAAGATTGATAAGGGACGTAGTGAAAAAAAGGCACTTGTACAGCCCACCAACAAAGTGCTTAAACAGTTGCCGCATACTACCCAGCGCTATGTTCAGGTATTTAACCGGGCAGGTATTTCTTTTACACTTATTACCCAACGAGCCATTCATGCACAACCCTTTAGCGAAGGGTTTACTTACAACAAAGCCAAACCCTGGGTGGGCATTGCTCCTTTTTCTAAACATGCGCAAAAAGAATGGCCTTTGTCTCGTGTGCAGGCGCTGGTGGAGGCCTTGGCAACCACAGGAAACTACCAGGTGTTTTTGTTGGGAGGAGGCCAGGGCGAAAAAGAAAAACTGGATGCACTGGCTGCACCGTATAAAGGGGTTTATTCCATTGTAAATCAATATTCACTGGCACAGGAAATAGCGCTGGTGCAGCAGTTAGATGCACTGGTAACAATGGATTCGTTTAATATGCACCTGGCCGCTTTGCTGGGGGTTAAAGTAGTTTCTGTTTGGGGAGCCACGCACCGGTTTGCTGGTTTTGGACCCCTAAATGCTAACGAAAAGTACATCGTTGAAATACCTACGGCAGAGTTGCCATGCCGGCCATGTTCGGTATTTGGCAATAAACCCTGCTACCGGGGCGATTTGGCATGTATGCAACAAATTTCTATGGAAATGGTCAAAGAAAAGCTGAACTTTGCCTTATCAACTTAATACGACAACCGTGGCTTATTTATTCGAAACATTTACAGGGTGGAAAGCCTACTGCGAACAACATAACGTAAGCTTAGCCGATACGGTGCTTGCCTATGAGGAAGCACAAAAAGGAACCACTGCCAAAGAAGTGTATACCGGGCTGGCCCGAGCCTACCACGTAATGAAAGAAGCCGTTGAAACGGGCTTTACTGAAGAGATGACCTCTAACTCGGGCATGATAAACAACGGAGCCAAAAAGGTTTTTAACCATGGCACAGCTGTGCTATCGAAGGAGTTTCAAAACCTGGTGGCTCGAGCCCTAAGTGCTAAAGAGGTAAACTCGTGCATGGGCCGGGTAGTGGCCGCACCCACTGCTGGGGCTTCGGGTATCTTACCTGGGGTGCTTTACACCTTGCAAGAGTTGCACCAACTTACCGATGCCCAGGTGTACGATGGTATGCTGGTAGCGGCCGGCATTGCCTTAATTATAGAACATACCTCAAGTTTAGCCGGGGCGGTGGGTGGCTGCCAGGCCGAAACAGGTAGTGCGGCAGCCATGGCTGCCGGAGCAATAGTTTATTGCCTGGACGGCAGTACCGACCAGGTATTTAATGCCGTAGGTATAACCATACAATGTATGCTGGGCCTGGTGTGCGACCCGGTAGCCGGTTTGGTGGAAGTGCCTTGTGTGGTACGCAATGCCAGTGCGGCAGCCATTGCCAACAGCTCGGCTCAAATAGCCTTGGCTGGCCTCGATGCCGTAATTCCGGCCGATGAATGTGTAGATGCCATGGCCGAAGTAGCCGAAAGCATGGAAACCCGCTACAAAGAAACAGCTTTAGGTGGGCTGGCGGCTACAAAAACCGGGCAGCGCATTAGCAAACGTGTACTTATACAAGATATTGAAATACTTCCCAACCCCGATGAATGATGGCTCCCCCGGGTTACTTATGATAGCCTAATAATTCGCGTACCGAATCGCTGGAATAATAAAAACCGTAGGTAAGTATAAACGACCACAAAACGCTAAATACAAACATATAAAGTAACATTTGTTTGCGGTTGCCTCCGAAGGCGATGGCCAAAATAGCTCCACCGGGAGGAGATAAAAGTATGGGGGTTAAAAAAGAAATGCCAATGATGCCATACTTTTTCCAAATGGCAACAAACTTTCTTGATTTGGGCGAAAACACTTTTTTAGATTTAAAAAAACGGATAAAGGCTGTATGCCTTAACTTTTCACCAAAAAAACTAAATACAGTAATGGTGGTCATCATACCGGCTATGGTAAGCAGGGTGGCAACCAATGGGTGGATACCGGCAGCAAAACCCATGGTAGGGCCAAAAATAATTTTAACCGTACATAATAAATAAATAGTTATGTATAGCACAACATTTTCCATAGCTCACCTTAAAAAATTATGATATAACCGTGTACGTATAGTAAACGTAAATGGAAAGCAAAATGATTCCTTCCACTTTACCCATTTTACGCTGAATAAGCATCATGGGCAAAATTAATAAAGTAACACCCAGCATCCAGTACATATCAACCGATAAAATGGTGTCGTTTACCGAAATTGGTTTTATAAGGCTTGTAATGCCAAGGATAGATAAAATATTAAAGATATTTGAGCCCATAAGGTTGCCTAAGGCCAAATCGGTTTCGCGTTTAAACGAAGCCACAATGGCCGTAACCAACTCGGGCAAGCTGGTACCTAAAGCCAGTACTGTTATACCAATTACCCGCTGGCTAACTCCCAAAAACATGGCCAGGTTCTTTGCACCACCTACAAACCACTCCGAGCCAAAGTAAAGGCCGGCACCTCCAATAACTAAAAATAATACATCTTTAAAAACACTAGACGAAGGGCCATCCGGTAATTCAAGCTCTTCTTCGAGGGCAATGGCTGCCTTGTTTTCGCTTCTTGATTTACGAATAATAAAAACGGTATAGCTTACTAAAAAGAACACAAAAAACACACCTTCACCTACCCCCAGTTCGCCATCGCGCGCCCACCAAAACAGCAAAAGGGCGCTAAGCATGGCTACGGGCCAGTCTATCCGAATGCTATCGGCATTTACCCGAACCGGCCCAATAAGCACCGTAACACCCAGCACCAAAGCCAGGTTACAAATATTAGAACCAATTACGTTGCCCATGGCCAAATCGGGGCTACCACTTAGTGCGGCATTTATGCTAATGAGCAACTCGGGAGCCGAGGTGCCAAAGGCCACAATGGTAAGCCCTACCACTAAAGGCGATATATGCGATCTTAACGCAATGCTTGATGCACCTCTTACCAGGAAATCGCCCCCAACAATGAGAACAAACAGCCCTAAGATTAATATACCAATATCCTCCAGCATCTGCTAATTTTTTATTCCAAAAGCCAGGTCTCCGGCATCGCCCAGCCCGGGCACAATGTAAAATTTCTCGTTTAAGTGGCTATCAATGCATCCACACCAAAGTTGCACCTCCTCCTGGCAATTCTTTTCCAGGTAAGCCACTCCTTCGGGAGCGGCAATAGCCGAAAGTACCATCCAATTTTTAGGAGCACCGTATTTTTTTAACTTGTTAATGGCGTCCAACATCGATTTTCCGGTGGCCAACATAGGAT